>DATKFF010000235.1:0-3436 GCA_035511595.1 Solirubrobacteraceae bacterium
GCGCCACGGCTTGGCGCCGCCCCCACGGACCTCGCCGCGCGTCTTGGTGGCGGCGGTCCCGCGACGGCGCGCGGCCAGCTCGGCGCGCACGGTCTCGTGGACGAGCGGCATGTTGAAGCGGGCCTCGAACGCGCCCGCGTCAAGGTTCACGGTGCCGCCACCGAGCTTCGGGGCCTTGCGGCCCGTGGTCCTGGCGCTAGGCATCGGTTCGCACCTCCACGGTGCCGCCCTTGGGGCCCGGCACGGCGCCCCGGAGCAGCAGCAGGTTCTGCTCGGCGAGCACCTCGACGACGGTCAGCCCCCGCTGGGTGATCCGGCCGCCGCCCATCCGGCCGGGGCCGCGAATTCCCTTGAGCACGCGACTGGGAGTCGCCGAGGCTCCGATCGAGCCGGGCGCGCGGACGTTGTGCGAGCCGTGCGAGGCGGGTCCACGCTTGAAGTTGTGGCGCTTGATCGTCCCCTGGAAGCCCTTGCCCTTCGAGGTGCCGGAGACCTTCACCTTGTCGCCGGCGGCGAACGCCTCGACCGTGACGGTCTCGCCGACGAGCAGCTCGCCGACCTCGTTACGGAACTCGGCCACGTGGCGGTGCGGGCCGGCGTCCGCCTTCTTCAGGTGGCCGAGCTCGGCCTTGGTCAGCGACTTCTCCTTGCACTGCCCGAACGCCAGCTGGACGGCCTCGTAGCCGTCACGCTCGACCGTGCGGATCGCGGTCACCGGGCAGGGCCCGGCCTCGAGCACGGTGACGCGCTCGATCCGGCCGTCCTCCCCGAACCGCTGGGTCATCCCGAGCTTCTTGGCGAGGATCGCGGGCATCGGTCAGGACGCGAGGCGGATCTCGATGTCCACGCCGGCCGGGAGGTGGTCGAGCCGCTGGAGCGAGTCGACCGTCTTCGGCGTCGGCTGGTGGATATCGATCAGGCGCTTGTGGGTGCGGATCTCGAAGTGCTCCCGGCTGTCCTTGTCCTTGAACGGCGAGCGGATCACGCAGTAGACGTTCTTCTCCGTGGGCAGCGGTACGGGACCGGAGACGGTCGCACCGGTACGGGTCGCCGTCTCGACGATCTCCTTCGCCGCGGTCTCAATCGCCGTGTGGTCGTAGGACTTCAGGCGGATGCGGATCTTGTTTTGGGCAATCGTTGCCATAAAAACGTCTGGCTCTTCTCAGTGTTGAGCGCGAACCCCGGGCTGCGGGGCCCGCGCTGTCGGTCGTATCTCTTCAAAAAACGGGCGGCGGGGCCGAAGGGCCACGCCGCCCGATAACTACTGAACGACTTCGGTCACAACCCCGGAGCCGACCGTGCGGCCGCCTTCCCGGATCGCGAACCGCAGTCCTTGGTCCATGGCGATCGGCTGGATCAGCTCGATCTCCATCTGGACGTTGTCACCCGGCATCACCATCTCGGTCCCCTCGGGGAGATTGGCGACGCCCGTGACGTCGGTGGTGCGGAAGTAGAACTGAGGCCGATAGCCCGTGAAGAACGGCGTGTGACGGCCGCCCTCCTCCTTCTTGAGCACGTAGACCTCGGACTTGAACTTGGTGTGGGGCGTGATCGACTTCGGCTTGCAAAGCACCTGACCGCGCTCGATGTCCTCGCGCTTGGTGCCTCGCAGCAGGCAGCCGACGTTGTCGCCGGCACGACCCTCGTCGAGGATCTTGCGGAACATCTCGACCCCGGTGACGACGGTCGAGTCGGTGTCCTTGATCCCGACGATCTCGACCGTCTCGCCGGTCTTGATGATCCCCTGCTCGATCCGGCCGGTCGCGACGGTGCCGCGGCCGGTGATCGAGAACACGTCCTCGACCGGCATCAGGAACGGCTTGTCGAGGTCGCGGACGGGCTCTGGGATGTAGCTGTCCAGCGCCTCTGCGAGCTCGACGATCTTGCCCTCGTACTCCTCGTCGCCCTCCAGCGCCTTCAGCGCCGAGCCGATGACGAACGGGATGTCGTCCCCGGGGAACTCGTACTCGTTCAGCAGGTCACGGACCTCGACCTCGACGAGCTCGAGCAGCTCCGGGTCGTCGACCATGTCGGCCTTGTTGAGGAAGACCACGATGTAGGGGACGCCGACCTGCCGGGCGAGCAGGATGTGCTCACGCGTCTGCGGCATCGGGCCGTCGGCCGCCGACACGACCAGGATCGCGCCGTCCATCTGCGCGGCGCCGGTGATCATGTTCTTGACGTAGTCGGCGTGCCCGGGGCAGTCGACGTGGGCGTAGTGACGATTGGGGGTCTGGTACTCGACGTGCGAGGTCGCGATCGTGATCCCGCGCGCCTTCTCCTCCGGCGCGTTGTCGATCTGCTCGAACGACCGAACCTCGGTGCCACCGTACTTGTCGTTGAGCACCTTGGTGATCGCAGCCGTGAGCGTCGTCTTGCCATGGTCGATATGACCGATGGTCCCGACGTTTACGTGCGGCTTGTCGCGCTCGAACTTGGCCTTGGCCACTTTGGTGTTACTCCTTCAGTTTCTGTGGATGTCGTTCGTTTTCAGGCGAACCTAGTGAATCTATCGTCTTCCGTCCGGCGGTGGTGCTAGGCGGGCTGAAGCTCGCCGACCACCTTCTCGGCGATGTTGGCGGGAACTTCCTCGTAGCGCTCGAACTGCATCGTGTACGTGGCGCGACCCTGCGTGGTCGAGCGTACGTCGGTCGCGTAGCCGAACATCTCCGCCAGCGGGACGTACGCGGTGATGACCTGCGCGTTGCCGCGCTGCTCCATCCCCGAGACGTGGCCGCGGCGGCGGTTGAGGTCGCCGATCACATCGCCCATGAAGTCCTCGGGCGTCACCACCTCGACGCGGAAGATCGGCTCCAGCAGCACCGGCTTGGCCCGCTGGACGGCCTCCTTCAGCGCCAGCGAGCCGGCCACCTTGAAGGCGATCTCCGAGGAGTCGGTGTCGTGGTACTTGCCGTCGTTGAGCGTGACGCGCACGTCGACCATCGGGTAGCCCGCGCGCGGGCCGTTCTCGAGCGCCTCCTCGACGCCCTTCTCGACCGCCGGGATGAACTCGGTGGGGATCGCGCCGCCCTTGATCTTGTTGACGAAGTCAAAGCCCTCGCCGGGTGCCGGCTCGACGTCGATGTAGACGATCCCGTACTGGCCCGAGCCGCCGGTCTGACGCACGAAGCGCCCTTCGACCTTCTGGGCCGTGCCGCGGATCGTCTCCCGGTAGGAGACCTGCGGCCGGCCGACGTTGGCGTCGACCTTGTACTCGCGCAGCATCCGGTCGACCAGCACCTCGAGGTGCAGCTCGCCCATCCCGGAGATCTCGGTCTGGCCGGTCTCGTCGTTGCTCCGCACCTGGAAGGTGGGGTCCTCCTCGGCGAGGCGGCCGAGCGCCGTCGACATCTTCTCCTGGTCGGCCTTCGTCTTCGGCTCGATCGCGACCTTGATCACCGGCTCGGGGAACTCGATCGTCTCCAGGCGAATCGGC
>DATKFF010000236.1:0-2041 GCA_035511595.1 Solirubrobacteraceae bacterium
CGGGTACGGGACAGCGCGGGCACCACGAGCGTCCAGATCGCGCGCGTGGTCGCGAGCCCGTGGATCAGGACGAGCGGCTCGCCCTCGCCGAACTCCTCGACCGCGAGCATGCGCGGATGCTAAGGGTCGGTCCGGCCGCGAGCGGCCCGGCGCGTAGCCGTCGCCTACCGCCGGCGCCGCAAAAACCGCAGCAACAGCCAGAACCCGAGTGCCGCGAGCAGCGGCCGCGGATCGCGCCTGACGCGGTCGGCGATCGCCGAGCCCATCAGTGACAGGCCCTGGACCGGCTCACTCGGCGCCGGCTCGCTCACGCGTCCCTCGGTCGCTCCCGCGGCCGGCGCGGGCGCCGCCTGCTCCGTCGCCGACGCGGCTCCGTTCGCCTCGGTGGCCTGCTCCGCCGGTTCACCCCCCGCCAGCGACGACTGTAGGCGGCTCGCGAACTCGCGCAGCAACCGCTCGGAGATGTCCTCGATCATCCCCCCGCGCCCGAACCGAGCCAGGCGCCCGGTGATGTGGTAGTCGGTGTCGACCTCGACGCGCGTCCCTCCGTCTTCGGCGGTGGAGAGCTTCGAGACGATCGTCGCCTTGGCGCCGCCCTGCCCCCGCTTGTCGGTCCCCTGAGCCTGCATCGTCGCCGTGTGCGTGGCCTCGTCGACGTTGTCCATCTCGAGCTTGCCGGTGTAGGCCGCGGTCGTCGGGCCGATCTTGATCGTGAACGTGCCGTTGTAGCTGCCGTCCTCGTTGCGGCCCGTAATCGCGGCGCCAGGCAGGCTCGGCGCGACCTGCTCGACGTCGATCAGCGCCTCCCACACTCGATCGATCGGCGCTGCTACCTCAAACGACTGCTCTAGCTTCATCGCGAAGTCTCTCCAGGTCTTCCGGTGTGTCCACGTCACGACCGAGGTCGCCAAGGCTCCCGAGCTCGATCTCGGCGCAGTCGCGTAGCAGGTCGCGGGCGCCCCGGTCGCCTATCAGCGACATCACGGCGTCGATCTGCTCACGGCCGAGCACCACCGGGTGTCCGGGCCTACCGTTGTACACGGCCCGCGTCCCCGGCGCCTCGCCGACGAACCGGGCGACGACCGTCGGGGTGATCAGCGGCTGATCGCCGAGCGTCACCAGCACCTTTTCGGCGTCTCGCAGCTCCTCGAGTCCGCGGCGCAGTGACATCGCCTGCCCCTTGCGCCACTGAGTGCAGACCACAGGCTTCGCCCGCATGAAGTCGACGGCGCGCATCACCTGCTCTGCCTGCGCGCCGAGCACCACCGTCACTCGCTCGAGCTCGGGGACGGCGCACTGCGCGGCGATCGCGTACTCGAGCAGCGGCCGACCGTTGAGCTCGGCAACCTGCTTCGGCTCGGGCCCGAACCGAACGCCCCCGCCCGCGGCGAGGATCAGCCCTGCGATCACGCCGGGACCTGGTGGATCCGCCCCGCGCCGGTCGCCAGGCGGCCGCCGTCACGACCGTGGCGGGACGCCACCACCTCGGACAGGATCGAAAGCGCGGTCTCCTCACGGGCGATCGCGCCGAGGTCGAGCCCGACCGGGGCCGACAGACGCGCTAGCTCCTCCTCCCCCATCCCCGCCGCCAGCAGCCGCTCGCGACGCGCGGCCTGGGCGCGGCGCGATCCCATCGCCCCGATGAAGCCGGCGGGCGAGCGCAGCGCGATCGTGAGCGCGGCGTCGTCGAGCTTGGGGTCGTGCGTGAGCACCACGATCGTGGTCGCTGGATCGATCCCCCCGATCCGGGCGAACGCCTCCTCGGGCCATGCCGCCACCACCTCCTCCGCGTCCGGGAAGCGCTCGCGCGTCGCGAACCTCCCGCGCGGGTCGACCACGTAGGCACGCCATCCGATCGTGCGTGCGAGCGTGCACAGCGGCGCGGCGATGTCGACGGCGCCAAAGAGGATCAGGCGCGGCGCCGGCCCGACGACGTCGACGAACAGCGGCCCGCGGCGCTCGGAGGCGTCGGTCCACAGGAGCTCCGCCGCAGCACGCGCCGCCTCATCGTCGATCTCGGGGGCGCCGAGCGAGCCCGAGC
>DATKFF010000237.1:0-3588 GCA_035511595.1 Solirubrobacteraceae bacterium
GCACCTCGCCGCGCGCGATCGCCAGCCGGCCGCGCAGGATGTTGACCTCCTGATCGGGGTCGAGAAACGCGGCCGAGTGAAGATCCGCGGCTGCCGCCGCGAGCCGCGCCGGCCCGGCGGCCCCGCCGACCTGCACGACGCTCGTCGCGGCGGCGAGATCCTGGGCTTGGCGGACCCCGATCACGAACCACGCGCACACGGCGAGCGCCACGACCGTGAGCGCGACGACGGGCAGGCGCATCCCCGCATGATCGCCGATCCGCCAACATCCGTGCCCAGGCCCGCCCCCAACGCCTTGTCCCTGCCCGCCGCCCCATCCGTCTCCGTCGTCGTACCCAACTGGAACGGCCGCCGCTGGCTCCCCGCCTGCCTGAGCGCGCTGCGCGAGCAGCGCTTGGCGCCGGCCGAGGTGATCGTCGTCGACAACGGCTCCGACGACGGTTCGGTCGAGTACCTGCGGGCCGAGCACCCGGAGGTCGAGCTGCTCGAGCTAGGGATCAACACCGGTTTCGCCCACGCCGTGAATTGCGGCCTGCGCGCGGCGCGCCACGACCTGATCGCGCTGATCAACACCGACGTCACGCTCGAGCCCGACTGGCTTGCCCGGATGGTCGCGGCGCTCGAGGGCGACCCCGCCACGGCCTCGGTGGCGTGCAAGATGCTCGAGCTCGCCGACCCGGGGGTGATCTACGACGCCGGCGATCTGCTGCGGCGCGACGGCGCGTGCATTCAGCGCGGCCGGCGGTGCCGCGACGATGGCAGCTGGGACGCGCCCGGTGAGGTGTTCGGCGCCTGCGCCGGCGCGGCGCTCTACCGCCGGCAAGCGGTGCTCGCGGTTGGCGGGTTCGACGAGCGCTACTTCGCCTACCTCGAAGACGTCGATCTGGCGCTGGCGCTGCGCCTCGCCGGCTGGCGCTGCCGCTACGAGCCGGCCACCGCGCTGCACGCCGGCGAAGGCTCCTCGCACCAGCTTGCCGGGGGCCACCACTACTACGTGCAGCGGAACACGGTGCTCCTGGTCGCCAAGGCATTCCCGGTGCGGTGGCTGCCGCTGGTCGCCTACCGGCAGGTGGCGGCCGCGTGGCGGGCGGCCCGTGAACGTCGGCTTTGGGTTCACCTGCGCGGGCTCGCGGCGGGCGCACGCCTTGTTCCTGGAGTGCTGCGCGAGCGGCGCGCCGCGGCCGCTCACCGGCCCGTTCCGATCGCGGCGACCGTGCCGCGGATGCCGCTGATCGGGCGGCGCGCCGCCGGCCATCGGTCGCAGATCGCCGCCAGCTGGGAGCGGACCCAGCGGCCGCCTGTCTAGACGGACCCGCGAGTGGGCGGTTCGGGTCCGGAGTCCGCCGGTTCGGGGACCTGCTCGGCGCCGTTGGCGACGCGCTTGTCCGCCTCGACCGCGCCCGCCGCGAGTGCGCCGCCGCTCCCCGCGTTCAGCGACGGGGGCGCCTCGGTCCCGTGGTCCTCGACGGCCGCTGTGTTGCCCTTTCCGATCGCGTCGAGCACCGGCCTGACGAGATCGATCGGCATCGGGAACACGACCGTCGAGTTCTGGTTGGCGCCGATCTCGCGCAGCGTCTGGAGGTAGCGGAGCTGGAGCGTGGTTGGGTTGCGGCCGATCACGTCGGCTGCATCGGCGAGCTTGGCAGCCGCCTGGAACTCGCCCTCGGCGTTGATGATCTTGGCGCGCCGCTCGCGCTCGGCCTCGGCCTGGCGCGCAATCGCGTGCTGCATCGACTGCGGGATCTCGACGTCCTTGATCTCCACCGTCGTTACCTTGATTCCCCACGGCTCGGTCTGCGCGTCGATGACGTGCTGGAGCTCGTCATTGAGGCGGTCGCGCTCTGACAGCAACGTGTCGAGGTCGGCGCCGCCGAGCACGGAGCGCAGCGTCGTCTGGGCGATCTGAAGCGTCGCGCGGTCGTAGCTCTCGACCTGCGTGACCGCGTTGTTGGGATCGACGACGCGGTAGTAGGTGACCGCCGTCACGCGTGCCGGGACGTTGTCCTTCGTGATGATCTCCTGCGGCGGGACCGTGAGCGTCACGGTGCGCAGGCTGACGCGGACCATCCGGTCGATCGTCGGCACCAGCATCACGAGCCCGGGTCCACGCTGATCAACCAGGCGGCCGAGGCGGAACACGACGGCGCGCTCGTACTCGCGCAGGACTCGCACCGACGCGCCGGCCGCGGCGATGGCCAGTACGGCCAGCACCACCAGGATGATCACGATCGCCTCGATCACCGCACAAGCTCCCAGTCCTCGGCGGGGCGGACCGCGAGCGTCAGCCCGTCGAGCCGCTCGACCACGATCGAGTCGCCCGCGTGGAGCTCGGACGGCTCGTCGTCGGTGAGCGAGCGGCGCGCGGTCCACAGGGCGCCGTCGACCAGCACCTTGCCGCCGGTCTCATCCCAGCACCTGACCAGGCCGATCTGGCCGAGGAGGCGCTCGGGCCCAGCCCGGACCCGCCGGGCATGCGCCGCGAATCCCTTGCGGAAGCTGAGCGCGAGCGCCCCGCCGCTCACCGCGAGCAGCGCGAACGCCGCCACGAGCGCCACGGCGATCCCGCCGCCGAGGCCGATGATCGCCAGCAGCGCGCCGACGCCGAGGGCGATCGCACCGGGGCCGCCCAGCAGCCCCAGCCGGGGGATATGGGCCTCGATCAGGACCATGATCGCCCCGATCACCAACAGTGATACGCCGAGAGCGGTCATATGGAAATCGTACGCCTCGGCGGTGCTCGACTGGCGAGCCAGAATCGAGGCGTGAAAACGGCCCGGTGATAGCGTTCGCCGCCGTCAGTTCCCGAGCTTGGAGAGGCAATGAGCACCACGAATGTGACGTTCGACATGGCGGGTCTCCGTGAAGCCGCCGGCACGCACCTCGGCTACACCGACTGGCAGGAGATGACCCAGGAGCGAGTCAACCTGTTCGCCGACGCCACCGACGACCACCAGTTCATCCATGTCGACGTGGAGCGCGCCAAGCAGACCCCGTTCGGGGGCACAATCGCGCACGGCTACCTGACCCTCTCGCTTGCGGCGCCGATCATGGGCGAGCTGATGCACGTCTCCGACGCGAAGATGGCGGTCAACTACGGGCTTGACAAGGTCCGTTTCCCGGCGCCGCTGCCGGTCGGCGCGCAGTTCCGCGGGGGCGGCGAGATCGTCGAGGTCACCGAGGTGCCGGGCGGCCTGCAGGTCAAGTCCAAGGTGACGGTCGAGGTCAAGGACGGCGCCAAGCCGGCGTGCGTCGCCGAGACACTCGTGCGGCTCTACGGTTGACGGCCTCACGCGAAGTTCACCTGGCGGCGCGGCCCGTCGGCGAGCCCAAGCGCAGCGACTTCGAGCTGGTCGAGGTCGAGCTGCCCGACCCGGGCCCTGGCGAGCTGCTCGTCCGCAACGCGTGGATGTCGGTAGACCCCTACATGCGCGGACGGATGAACGACGTGAAGTCCTACGTCCCTCCGTTTCAGATCGGCTCCCCGCTCGAGGGCGGCGCGGTCGGCGAGGTGCTCGCCTCGCGGGACGATCGCGTGCCGGTCGGCCGGCAGGTGATGCACATGCTGGGCTGGCGTGAGTACGCGCTCGT
>DATKFF010000238.1:0-2806 GCA_035511595.1 Solirubrobacteraceae bacterium
GGGGAGCCCGGAGGGTCGCCGCGAACCGCCCGCGCGCGACGCCCACGGTGTGGCTCGCGACCGGCTTGCCGCTGGTCCGGCCGGGGCGGTAGAGGTCGACCGTGACCCGCCGCTTGCCGGGTACGACGGTGCCCGTCACCCGCAGCGGCGCCGCCGAGGCGACGGTAAGCGTGACGGCAGGCGCGACGGCCACGGCCGCCCAGTCGCTCACCGCGGCCGGGCGCTGGCGGTGAAGCGCGCGGAGCATCGTGTCGGCCGTCGGCGTCAGCGGCAGGCTCCACGAACCATCCGCCGCCGTCGTCGCCGTGGCGATCGTGGTCGCCGCCGCGCTCAGCCCGGTGAGCCGCAGCTGCTGGAGCTCGATCGGCGCGCCCGCCAGCGGCTGGCCGGCGAGCGTCTGCAGCCGGCCGGACACCGTCGTCTGCGTGCCGGCGATCACGACGGCCGGCGGCGTGCTCACCGTCGCTCGCGCCGGCGTCCCCGCCAGCGACTCGACGCGCGGGCGTATCGACGGCAGCTGCGCGTAGAAGGCGTTTCCGGGGCAGTCGGTCGCGTCGCCGTCGCGGTGCCCGGCGATCCGGGGAAGCGACACGTGCGCACCGGGCGCGAACGGCGTGTAGTACGCGCTTGCGGGGTCGACGATCACCGTCGTCCGACCCGCGGCGGGAACGCCGTGCAGCGAGAGCTTCCAGGCGAGCAGGCGCTCGAGCGCGGCGAGCGCCGCCTGCGACGGGACGACGTTCATGAAGTCGCCGAGCACGGCCACCCCGGTCGACTGGGCGTTGTACGCGCCGGCGTGAGCACCGATCACCGCCATGTCGATCCCGCCCGCCCGCGCCTCCCAGATCCGTCCATAGAGGTCGACGATGAAGTTGTAGGCGATGTCCCAGAAGCCGCGGACGAACACGTGGTACTGGAAGATCGAGAGCAGCATCGCCGGGACTGCGGCGGCGCCGTATCCGTTCGGGTTGACCGTGTGGTGGACGAACGCGAGCTTGACCGTCCCGTAGGTCGGGGCGTGACGGGGTCGCGCCTGGCCCTCGCCCCACGCCCGGCGCGCGATGATCGGCGGCTGCCCAGGACCTGCGGGGAGCACGGGGTGTGCCGCCGATGCCGCCGCCGGACGTGCCGCGGGCGGCGTCGCGCCGACGAAGTGGACGCGGAGGCCCTCGACAGCTCGGTCGGCCCGCACCTGGAAGACGTCCGCCGGACCGGTCCAGACCGGCTCACCGAAGAGGCCGCCCTGCGGCGAGCGCCCGTCCGGGTCATGGCCGAGCGCCGACGCGGGCGCCCACCGGCTCCAGCGCCCGGACGGCGCCTGGGCCCGGATTTCGACCGCCGCCCCCGCCGGCGCCTGCCACTCGATGCCCAGCAGCACGAACCGGCCCGGGGCGCGGAGCGGCGGCGATTCGCCGCGCAGAGCGCCGATCCAGCGGGCCGAGATCAGCTCACGCCCGGCGAGCGCCCCGGCCAGCCCAGCGGCGGGCCGGATCAGCGACGCCGCCCCCGCAGCGGCCGCACCGCTCAGCAGCGTGCGCCGCGTGAGATTGGGCTCCTGCCCCATCGGCGTCCGAAATTAGCGAACGATTTGCAGGCAAAAGCTAAAACGTTGGTAAGAGCGCCCTCACCCGTGCTGCCGCCGGGGAGAGGGCGCTAGTGGACGAGCGCCTGGGAGGTGAGCGTGAATCCTCCGGGGGCGGGAGCGGCCGAGACGCCCTCGACCGCGATCTTTGGATTGGAGAACAGGGTGATCGTCGCAAGCCCCCCGAACGGGACGTCGGGGGCGACGATCAGCGCGCCGTTCTGCGCCCGCACGGTCGCGTTGACGGTCGCGGTGATCCCGAAGACGGTCGCCGTCCCCTGAAGTGTGATCGCACCGTTTGACGAGGACACGAGGTGCACCGCGTCGAGTATCGGCAGCGAGGCACGGAGATCAGCCTCGGTCACGGTCCCCGTCGCCGTGATCTGGTTGCCCTGCTTGTGCAGCGTGGCGTCGCGCAGCGTCAGCAGCCCGGCGCTGAACTCGGCCGCGGACGCGTCGAGCGAGCCGACGTTGCCCACCTGGACGAGGTTCTGCGAGAGCGTGGTCGGGTTCGAGCGGTAGCTGGCCATCCTGACCACGACCTTGTCGGCGTCATGCCACAGCAGCTCGATCGCCGGGAATGCCGAGACCTGGACGTCGAGCACCTTGCCCGATCGGCTGAGGCGGTCACGGATGTTCTGCGCCGCGATCCCCGGCAGCACCAGCTGCGCCACTCCCAGCAGCACGATTACGAGCAGGAGGACGCCAGCGGCGATCAGGCTGGTCCGGCGCATGTCTGGCAACCGGCGCGGGTGCTCAGCTCAGCAGCGCCCGAGCCGCCGACACCGCGTGATCCATCAGCGGGGCGATGTCGAACTCGGGCTCGCTCAGCCGGCGAACCATGATCCCGTCGGCGAGCACGAACAGAAACGCCGACACCGACTCCGGGTCGTCGCGCAGCCTGAGCACGCCGGCCTCGCTCTTGGCGCGCAGCGCGGCGGCGAGATGGAGCCGCGTGCGCCGGCCGAGCTCGGCGAGCTCCGCGGCGATCTCCGTGTTGCGGTGCGCCAAGGTCAGCATCTCGTGGAACATCACGGGCATCGCGGGCCCGTCGCCGAGGTAGTCCTCGAAGCTCCGCACCAGGGCGTCGAGCACCTGCTCGCCGCTGCCGGCGTCGGCGATCGCCAGCTCGAGCCGCTCGTTGCGGACGTCGCACTCACGCCTGACGACCGCGACGAGCAGCTGCTCCTTTGTCCCGAAGTAGTAGTGCAGCAGCCCGCGTGA
>DATKFF010000239.1:0-2208 GCA_035511595.1 Solirubrobacteraceae bacterium
AGCTTGCCGACCGCCGTTCCCCGCCGGAGCCGACCGCACGATCGGCCGCCGCTGGGCGCCGCCGTCGCATCGGTGGGCGTGAGCCTGCCCCCGACGGTCGTGTTCAACGCGGCGATCGCCTTGCGGCTGGGCGTGGGCGACGACTGGATCGAGCGCCGGACCGGAATCCGGACCCGGCGGTGGGCGACGACCGACGAACGGCTGGCCACGCACGCGACGGCCGCGGCGCGGATCGCGCTCGAGCGGGCAGGGGCCGACGCAAGCGACGTCGACCTCGTGCTCGTCGCGACCACGACCTCGGACGAGCTCCTGCCAAACGCGGCCCCACTGGTCGCGCACGCGCTCGGCGCCTCACGCGCCGGGGCGTTCGACGTCGGCGCGGCCTGCACCGGCTTCCTTTCCGCGCTTGCAACCGCGTCAGGCCAGATCGAGTCGGGCCGCGCGCGGTGCGTGCTGGTCGTTGGCGCCGACTTCATGTCGCGAATTACCGACCCGGACGACCGCGCGACTGCGGCCGTGTTCGCGGACGGCGCCGGGGCGGTCGTGCTGATCGGCTCCGACCGCCCGAGCCGGATCGGCCCGGTGGTCCTCGGTGCCGACGGCAGCGGCGCCGAGCACATCGTCGTCGACCGCCGCGAGGCCGTGATTCGGATGCGCGGACACGAGACGTTCCGCGAGGCCGTGGCCCGGCTCAGCGAGAGCACGCTCGCCGCCGCCGAGGCGTCCGGGGTGTCGCTCGATGAGATCGACCTGTTCGTCTATCACCAGGCGAACGGACGCATCCTGAGCGCCGTCGGCGAGCGCCTCGGCCTTCCCACCGACCGCGTCGTCGATTGCATCGGCGAGTACGGGAACACCTCGGCCGCCACGCTTCCGCTGGCGCTCGCGTTCAGCGAGCAGCGCGGGCTCCTGAGCCCGGGGGACCGGGTGCTGATGGGGGCCTTCGGCGCGGGCTTCACGTGGGGCGCCGTGGTCGCCGAATGGGGCACGGGTTGACGCTGGCACTCGCAGACCGCCCGGACGTCCAGGGCTCGCCGCTCGAACGCCTCGAGATCCTGTGCGACCGCGACTCGC
Source organism: Solirubrobacteraceae bacterium (assembly GCA_035511595.1). Classification (GTDB taxonomy): domain Bacteria; phylum Actinomycetota; class Thermoleophilia; order Solirubrobacterales; family Solirubrobacteraceae; genus Palsa-465. The sequence goes on from DATKFF010000239.1 coordinate 1,075, forward strand.
TGCAGGTGATCCGCTCGGAGGTGCGCTCATCGCGGATGGGCGAGAAGGCACGCGCCGGTGACGGCGTCGTCGCGGGTGCCGGGCTGATCGGGGGCCGGCCGGTGTTCTGCTACGCCCAGGACTCGGGCTTCGCGGGCGGATCTCTGGGCGAGGCGCACGCCGACACGATCGTGCGCGTGCTCGAGCTGGCGGGACGGGCGGGCGCTCCTGTCGTGGGATTTGTCTCCTCCGGCGGCGCGCGGATGCAGGAGGGCGTGGCCGCGCTTGGCGGCTACGGCCGGATCTTCACCCAGACCGTTGCGCTTTCGGGCAAGGTGCCGCAGATCTCGATCATCACCGGCGTGTCGGCCGGCGGCGGTGCGTACTCGCCGGCGCTGACCGACTGGACCGTGATGACAGAGGAGTCGAGCATGTTTCTCACCGGTCCGGCCGTCGTGCGCGAGGCGCTCGGCGAGAACGTGACCGCCGCGGGCCTCGGCGGCAGTCGTGTGCACCAGCGAAACGGCGTCTGCCATTTCGTCGCGGCCAGCGACGTGGACGCGGCGCAGCTGGCGCGTGACCTTCTCGGCTACCTGCCCTCGCGCCGCGGCGGGCCCGCCCCCGCTGACTCTCCGCGTCCCGCCGGCGGACGGGACCCCGGTGGCTGCGTGCCCACGGGGTCGCGGGCCGTCTACGACATCCGCGAGGTGATCCGCTGCCTGGCCGACGGCGGCGAGCTGCTGGAGGTGTCGTCGGGGTGGGCGAAGAACCTCGTCACCGCGCTCGTGCGGATCGATGGTCGTGCCGTCGGCGTGATCGCGAACCAGCCGCGCTTCTTGGGTGGCGTGCTCGACGCCGACAGCTCGCAGAAGGGGGCTCGGTTCGTAAGTAAATGCAACGCCTTCGGCGTTCCTATGTTGGTGCTTGTTGACACGCCGGGATTCATGCCAGGCACGCGGCAGGAGTCCGCGGGGGTGATCCGTTTCGGGGCGATGCTCGTACACGCGTTCGCCGAGGCGACGGTGCCACGCGTGACCGTGATCCTGCGCAAGGCGTTCGGCGGCGCCTTCATCACGATGAACTCGAAGGACCTCGGCGCCGACTACGTGTTCGCGTGGCCGGACGCACAGATCGGGGTGATGGGCGCCAAGCCGG
>DATKFF010000240.1:0-2369 GCA_035511595.1 Solirubrobacteraceae bacterium
GGCGCGGTGCTGCGCAGGGCGGTCGAGCTCGGTGTCCGCGTGATCGACACCGCCTGGTACTACGGCGGCGATGCCGTCAACCGGTTCATCGCCGAAGCGCTGCAGCCCTATCCGGCGGACCTCGTGCTTGCAACCAAGGCCGGCGCCAGAGCGGACTACAACGGCTCCCCGCCCAAGCCGGACTACCGCCCCGCACAGCTGCGCTCCGGCAACGACCGCGACCGGACGGTGCTCGGACTGGACACCGTCCCGCTCACTCACCTGCGATGGCCGGGCGCGGCTGACGAATTCGACGGGGTGACGTTCGACAGCGCGTTCGACACGATGCTAAGGATGCAGGCGGAAGGCAGGATCGCGCATGTCGGGCTCTCGTTTGTCACGCTCGACCAACTACGCCGGGCGCACGCGCGCGGTCCGGTCGCGAGCGTGTCCAACATGTTCAGCTACGGCGACCAGGCGGACACGCCGACGCTCGATTTCTGCGCCGAGAACGGCATTCCCTACCTGCCATTCGGGCCACTCGGCTACGGCGCCACCGACACCCCTCCCGCCGAGCAGGGGTTGACAGCAGCTCAGGCGCGGATCGCGTGGCTCCTCACTCGCGCTCCCGTGACTGTGGTGATCGCGGGCACCAGCAACATCGAGCACCTCGAGGAGAACATCGCGGCCGGGGCCCACAACTCCTAACGCCAACGCCGCCGCGATCACCGCCCGGCTCCTGAGCGCCGGCGCGGATTCGGCGGCAACGCTGCACGCGTACGGAGGCGCCCCAACACCCTTGCAATGCTCAAGTCGAGCGACGACCCGCGAGCCGCCGGTGTGGCATTGGCGATCGAGCGAGTGCTCGGAAGGTACTAACGCCAGCCGAGGGGCGACAGCGACCGCCGGCAGTCGGCCGACGGCTCATTCGGCCCGCGTCGCCAACGTCGAGCACGGCCGTTCGCCGAAAGCAGGGCCGGCGCCGAAGCGTGCGGGAACGACTGATGTCTATATATCCGCGTCGGCGGCGGACTGGCCTCGTTCAAGCAGCCAGCAAGCGCGATCGCCTTCCACTGAGTGGCGAAGCACTCGCGCGGCGCCGTCCCCGCCGGTCGTTCCTTGGTCGCCGTAGCGATCGCCCGGGTTCGGGGGCTCGATTTGTGAAAACGCTCGTCCGCGGGGTGTGCGCTTTCCGCGCAAAGGAGGGAAGCTGGCGCCGAGCGCTGGATGCCCGCGCCGGGAGATGAGCGGGAGCGGTCTCTGTCTAATAAGGCGTTTCGGTCGTCACCGCTTGGTGTTGGTCGCCACCTGGACATAGTCAGTGAAGACGACTGGTCCCGCGGCAAGTTCGGGTTGATATACGGATTCGAACCTGCGGACCGCATCTGAGCTGCCGTGTGCCTGGTGTGCACTCTCGTCGGCGAACTCGAAGAGGTGGACGAACTTCGTTGGATCGTTCTCTTGTTGCCAGGCTGTGTACAGCACACTGCCGGGTTCGTTCTCTGCCACGTAGGCGACGAACTCGACGATCGCGTCCTTGACTTTGTCGACCGCCGCCGAATTCACCTGGTAGCGGGCGGTCTGGTAAATGGGCATCGGCTCTCTCCTCGGTTGTAGGGTCAGACATCGTTCAAGTCGACACTTGAATATCAGAACCTTCGCTAACATTCAAGGCGATGGTTGAAGATCCTTCGGTGCTCAACCGTGTCTACCGTGCGCTGGCAGACCCGACCCGACGGCGACTCCTCGTCACCCTCCGCGAAGGCGAGGCGCGGATCTCCGACCTGGCGGCGCCACTGCCGCTGTCCTTCGCCGCCGTCGCTCAACACATCGCCGCGCTCGAGGAAGCAGGACTCATCGAACGGGACGTCCGCGGGCGCGAACACTGGCTGTCAGTCCGAGCGAACGGCCTGCGGGAGGCGGAGACCTGGATCGCCGAGCAATCCTCGTCGTGGAACGCACGCGCCGACGCCCTCGGCGCCCACCTCGAACGACGGGGCCGCAAGTGAGCGACGAGCGGCAGCTCCCATCGGCCGAGGTCGAACACGTTCTTCCAGCCCTACCGGAGCATGTCTTTGACGCTTGGCTGGACGAAGCCGCACTGCGAGAGTTCATCTGTCCGGCACCGGGACGGGCGGCGGATGTGACGGTCGATCCCCGCGTCGGCGGAACCTATCGTTTCCTGATGTCCTTGCCCGACCGCGAGCTCGTCGTGACCGGCGAGTACATCGCCCTTGACCGGCCCGACAGGATCTCTTTCACATGGCGCTGTTCAGACACCGGAGACCTCGAAAGCATCGTTGCCGTCACGTTCGAACCCCACGGCAACGACGCGACGCGCATGCGGATCACCCACAGCATGCTGCCCGCCACCCTCGTCCGAAAGCACC
>DATKFF010000241.1:0-4194 GCA_035511595.1 Solirubrobacteraceae bacterium
GAGCGTCAGCACCGGGCCGATCCAGTCCGACCGCGCGGTGACGATCGCCACGCGGTGATCATCGCCGCGGCCTACGGGAGCAGGCGGTCCTTGACCGCCGCGGCGATCGGCCGCGGCAGCTTCTCCAGCGCGCGCAGCGCGTGCGGCATCGCGCGCAGCTGCCGCTGTGTGAACACGCTCGGCACGAGCGCCTCGATCAGGTGCGGCCCGGGCTCGGCGAAGGCACGCTCGAGCGCGGCGATCAGGCCCTCCGCGGTGTCGACCCGCTGGGCGTCCACGCCGAAACCGCGCGCGACCGTGGCGAGGTCGATGTCGGGACGACTGAGATCGAGCTGCGCCTTGGCCTCGCGCCCGGCGGTCCCGGCCCCGACGCGCGCGAGCTCCATGTTGAGGATCGCGTAGGAGCGGTTGTTGAAGATCACGACGGTCACGTTCAGCTGCTCACGCGCCATCGTCCACAACGACTGGATCGTGTAGAGCGCCGAACCGTCGGCCTCGAGCGCCAGCACCGGCCGGTCCGGGCACGCGACGGCCGCTCCGACCGCCACCGGGAGTCCCTGTCCGATCGCCCCGCCGGTGAGCGTCAGCCAGTCGTGGCGCGGCGCCCCGGCGGTGGCCGCTGGGAGCGTCGCGCCGGAGGTGACCGACTCGTCGGAGACGATCGCGCCCTCGGGGAGCACCGCGCCAATCGCCTGGCAGGCCGACTCCGCGGTGAGGGTGCCGGTGGGTCGTTCGGGACGGCTCGCGGGCTGGAGCGCGGGCGCCGCTTCGCCCGCGCCGAGCGCCTCGACCAGAGCCTCGAGCGCGCCGAGCACGTCGGCATCGGGTGCGGCCAGCTCGTGCACCTCGCAGCCGTCGGGCACCAGGTAGCTGTCGCGGCCGGGGTAGGCGAAGAACGACACCGGCGCCTTGGCATCGACCAGGATCAGGTGCTTGAGGCCCTTCAGCTGGACGGTCGCGAGCTCCGGGACATAGGCCAGGCGCTCGAGTGGGGGGAGCCCTGCGCCGCGCTGAAGCCGCGTCGGGAAGACCTCGCCGAGCAGCGCGACGCCCGTTGCGGCGGCGATCCGGCCGGCGGCCACGAGCGCGTCCTCGCGCAGCGCCCGGCCTCCCAGCAGCAGCGCTGTACGCCGCCCCGAGCCGATCGCGCGCGCAACGCCCTCGAGGACGTCGGGTGACACCGGCTTCGGTGTTGGCGGCGCGGGCGGCTCCGCCGGCTGCGCCCCTTCTTCCCACGAGACGTCCGCCGGGAGGATCAGCGTGGCCACCCGGCCCGGAGGGCCAGTCGCGGCGGCGATCGCCTCCACGGCGTCCCGGCTCAGCTCGGCGGTGCTGGTCGACGTGCGCACCCACTCCGAAACGTTGCGCGCGACCGTCTCGATGTCCGACTGGAGCTGGGCGTCGTACTTGGTGTGATAGGTCGCGTGGTCGCCGACGATGTTGAGCACCGGGACCTTGCCCTTGCGCGCGTTGTGCAGGTTCGCGAGCCCATTGCCGAGCCCCGGCCCGAGGTGCAGCAAGGTCGCGCCCGGACGGTCGGCCATCCGCGCGTAGCCATCGGCGGCGCCGGTCGCCACGCCCTCGAACGTCGCTAGCACGGCGCGCATCTCGGGCACCGCGTCGAGCGCCGCGACGAAGTGCATCTCCGATGTGCCGGGGTTTGTGAAGCACGTCGTCACCCCGGCGCGGACGAGCGTGCGGATCAGAGCCTGGGCGCCGTTCATCGCCGCAAGCCTATGGGTTCGCGTTAGGCTCACGCGGTGCGCTTGAGAGCCGATCGTCCGTTGGGGGTCGCTCCGGCGACGGTGTGGGACTACCGTGAGCTGGCCAGGCGGCGGCTCCCCCGCCAGCTGTTCGACTACATCGACGGCGGCGCGTACGAAGAGGCCACGATGCGGTCCAACGTGGCCGATCTCGAGAGCGTGTTGCTGCGCCAGCTCGTGATGCGCGATGTCTCGGTGCGGGACAAGGGAGTCGACGTGCTCGGTCAGCGCCTCTCGATGCCGGTGATCCTCGCGCCGGTCGGCCTGGGCGGGATGATGGCCCGCCGAGCCGAGGTCCAGGCGGCGCGCGCGGCCGAGAAGACGGGCGTTCCGTTCATCGAGTCGACGCTGTCGCTGTGCAGCATCGAAGAGGTCGCGGCCGCCGTCTCGAGCCCGCCTTGGTTCCAGCTCTACGTGATGCGCGATCGTGGGTACGCCGAGGAGCTGATGCACCGCGCGACGGCGGTCGGCTCACCGGTGCTGGTGCTGACGGTCGACCTGGCGGTGGTCGGAGCGCGCCACCGGGACGTCCGCAACGCCGTCGCGGGACGTCACGCGGCGCGCGCCAGGGTGATCCGCGGGCTCGACCTCGCGATGCATCCCGGGTGGATCCGCGACGTGCCAATCGGCGGCAAGCCCCTGACCTTCGGGAACCTCGAGAACGCGGTGCCCGGCGCGAGCACGCCGGAGGCGTTTCGCGACTGGGTCGACGCCCAGTTCGACCCGAGCGTCACCTGGGACGACATTGCCTGGGTTCGTGAGCACTGGGACGGCCGCTTGGTGGTCAAGGGCGTGCTCGATCCCGAGGACGCACGCCGCGCCGTCGACGCGGGCGTCGACGGAATCATCGTCTCCAACCACGGCGGGCGGCAGCTCGACTCGGTGCTCTCGACGGTCCGCGCCCTTCCGGACGTCGTCGACGCCGTCGGCGATCAGACGGAGGTCCTCGTCGACGGGGGGATTCGCACCGGCCTCGACGTGGTCAAGATGGTTGCGCTCGGGGCGCGGGCGGTGCTGATCGGCCGCGCCTGGGCGTGGGCGGTGGCCGCACGCGGACAGCGAGGGGTGCGTCACGTCCTGAAGGTGCTCGAGGCGGACATGGACGTGGCGCTGGCGCTGACCGGCCACACGTCGTTCGAGGGGCTCGACCGTTCGGCGCTGCTGACGCCGGAGCACTCGCGGCAGAGTTAGCCGCTCACGGCGTCACGCCCGCCGGCTCGCCCGCGATGTCGGGGAACACGTCGAGCCAGTGCCGCTGCCCGGAGGCGTCCACGTAGCCCCGGGTATTTCGGTCTGGGGTCGGCTGCCGCCGCCCCAGCAGGTCGATCCAGGCCGCCGGGCGGATCACGCCTCGTCCGGGCTCCCAAACGGCCATCGCCGGTCCGTCGGCCGCGAACGTCGTGTCCACGGGCGCGGTGCACTTGATCGTGTCGGTCGTGCCGAGCGGGTTGCGAGACAGCTTGCCGTCGGGCAGCACGTACCGGCCCTGGACGACCGACTCGGGCGACCCGTGCTGGGAGAGGATCCCGACGAGCGCGGCGCCGATGATGTTCGCGGCCTTGTCGTTGACCGCCTCCGAATCGTCGGAGTGCCCGCACCCGAAGCGGTCGGTCCCGCTCGCGGTCGGGTTCCTGACGACGTGCTGGCCCGGCACTCCCGCGTCATTTCCGCGGGGGAAGATGTAGCCGATCATGTCGTTGTCGAGCCCGTCGAAGAACCGCCACGGCGTGTGCATGTACGGCAGCGGCCACGCCGGCATCCCGTACTTCGGGTAGTTCATGTCCTCCGGCCCGACCGGGCCGCGGAAGAACGTGAACGGGAACACCTCGCCGGGCGCGCCGATGAACTCGGCGTCGCCGATCCGCCACGCCGCCGCCTGGGACTGAATCGAGGTCCCCGCGGTCTGCCCGGTCGGAGCGACCGGGACCTTCTCGACCTTCCGGCAGCCGGGTAGGTAGGCGGGGCGCTCGGCGAAGGTGCCCGCGAACGCCGCCGCTTTGAACAGGGCGTTGGCCACCGGCACGCAGATGTTGACCGTGTCGGCCCAGATGTCGTTCGAGCGTGACCACGACGACCCGGTCGAGATCGCCCCCTGCACCGCGGCGGCGAGGTCCTGGCCGAGCTGGCGGGTCTCGCTGTAGTAGCCGAGCGGCGTCATCGTCGCGCCTGCCGGGGCGGTGAACAGCGTCCGGCAGCCGGCGGGATGACCCTCGTCGACGAACCGCTGCGGGGTGCGCGACAGCGCCGCGGACCAGACCTCGGGCGTTTCGACGCTCCCGACCGACCCGGCCATCTCGATCCCGACGCCGCCATACGCGTTCTCAAGCGCCGTGCGGAACCAGTACGGCCAGTCACCCGACACCCACAGGTTCTCCTGATCGAGCGTGTAAAGCGTTCCCGGATCGAGCTGCGAGCCGCCGTTGAAGCCAAG
>DATKFF010000242.1:0-3553 GCA_035511595.1 Solirubrobacteraceae bacterium
GAAGAGCGCCCCGTGGGTGAGCTCGAGGTTGGCGCGCATCCGCTCGGCGTTGACCACCATCCCCTCGACCAGCGCGAGCGTGCGCCGCTGAAGGTAGTCGAGCAGGATCGTCGAGTCCGGGAGGATGATCCGCTCGACCGAGGAGTGCGAGATGTCGCGCTCGTGCCACAGCGCGACGTTGTCGAGCGCCGCCACGGCGTTGCCGCGCAGCACGCGCGCCAGCCCTGCGATCTGCTCGGACTTGATCGGGTTTCGCTTGTGCGGCATCGCGCTCGAGCCCTTCTGGCCGGCGGCGAACGGCTCGGACAGCTCGCCGACCTCGGTCCGCGCCAAGTGCCTGATCTCGAGCGCGAAGCGCTCCATCCCGGTGCCCGCCAGCGCGATCGCCTCGAGCAGCTCGGCGTGACGGTCACGCGCCACGACCTGGGTCGAAACCGGCTCACGCTCCAGACCGAGGCGCGCGAGCACGCGCTCCTCGAACTCCGGCGAGGTCGCCGAATAGGTCCCGACCGCGCCGGAGATCGCGCCGACTGTGGACTGGGCGAACGCCCGCTCGAGCCGAGCCGCGTTCCGGTGCGCCTCGAACGCGAACCCGGCGAGGACGACCCCGAACGTCGTCGGCTCGGCGTGGATCCCGTGGGTCCGGCCGGCCATCAGCGTGTCGGCGTGCTCACGAGCCTTCGCCGCCAGCGCCCGGACGAGCTCGCGCGATTGCGGCAGCACTATCTCCGCGACCCGGCGCAGCTGCAGCGCCAACCCGGTATCGAGCACGTCGCTCGAGGTCAGCCCGTGATGGATCCAGCGCCCGGCCGGTCCCGCTGAGCCCGCCAGCACGTCGACGAACGCGGCCGTGTCGTGCTCCGTCACGCGCTCGCGCTCGGCGATCGCCTCCACGGTGAAGGTCGCAGCCCGGATCGCGTCGAGCTCCTCGGCGCTCGGTCCCTCGGTCTCCTCGGCGGCCGCGACCTCGACCTGACGCATCGCGTCGAAGCGCGCGTGGTCGGACCAGATCTCAGCCAGCTCGGGGCTGGTGTAACGGGGAATCACCCAGCGAGCGTAGTTCGCGGATCGGCCACGACCCGATTATCACCCGCCGGCGAGCTGCACGGCCTTGACGATCAGCAGCGCGACGGCCAGCAGTAGGTAAGCCTCCATCGACAGCATCGCGGCCCTGCGGGCCCTCGACTGGGGGGGACGCGACAGCAGTGCGATCGGCGGCATCGTCCATTGCTCCTTGGGCACGCGCGGCTCGCTCTCGATCACGGTCACCGCCCTCGCGGCGCGCATTGAGCGGAGCGCGAACGCGGCGAACACGAGCAGCAGCACGGCCAGCACGCCCGCGCCGACGAGCGAGAACTTCGTGACGTCGATGTTCGGGAACAGCGTCGTCGCCATCAGGATCAGCGACAGCAGCAGCAGCACCGACACGATCACGGTCGCGAGCGCGTTGAGCCACCACTTGTTCACCCACGGCCCCAGGACGGCGCGGTCGTTGCACAGGAGTAGCAGGAACATGCTGGCGCTCGGCAGCAGTACCCCGGCCAGCGCCTGCACGGCCTCGGTGATCACCCCGAGCGGAGCGCCCGGGATCAGCACGATCACGGCGGCGCCGACCACAACCACGGAGAACAGCGCGTAGAAGCCCCTGGCGTCGCGGAACGTCCGGTGCAGCGAGCTCTTGACGCCCGTGAGGTCACCGAACGCGTAGCTCGTCGACAGGGTCAGGGCGCCCGCACCGATCAGTGAGGCGTTCAAAAGCACCAGCGCGAAGAACGCGCCTGCGGTCGATCCGATCGTCCTCTCGAGACCGCTCGCGGTACCCCCAGCGTCGGTGAAGTGCCCGAAGTACGGGGTGCCCTGGAAGGCGAACGCCGAGACGCACATCAGCGCAGCGGCACCGAACACGACCACGATCGCGCCGATCCACGTGTCGAGCCGCTCGTAGTTGATCCAGCGCGGCGTGATCCGCTTGTCGATGATGTTCGACTGCTGGAAGAACAGCTGCCACGGCGCGACGGTCGTCCCGACGATCGCGATGATCAGCAGCACCGAGGTCGAGGTAACGCCGCCTCGGATCCCTGGGACAAAGAAGCCGTGGACGATCGGGCTGGCCTTCGGATGGGCCATGAAGAACAGCGGGATCACCAGCAGGTTCGCGAACACGAACACGAACATCGACCGCTCCCAGCTGCGGAAGCTGCCGGTCATCGTGATCGCGATCAGCGCCGCCGCCGCCACCGGGACCGCGATGTACTGCGAGACGCCGAAGTAGCCGAGCGACAGGCTCACGCCGATGAACTCCGTGACGACCGTGAGGAAGTTGAGCACGAACAGGTCGATCACCGAGAACCAGGCCCAGAAGCGCCCGAAGCGCTCGAGAATCAGGCGCGCGTGGCCGACCCCGGTGACCGCCCCGAGCCGCACGACCATCTCCTGGTTGACGATCAGCACCGGGATCAGCAGCAGGAGCACCCACAGCAGGCTCGTCCCGTAGTTCTGGCCGGCCTGCGAGTAAGTCGAGACACCGCCGGCGTCGTTGTCGCCGACCATCACGATCAGCCCCGGCCCGATGATCGCCAGCAGTGCCAGCCCGCGCGAACGCAGCCCGCGATGCGCCTGCTCGTGCTCCTTGATCGTCCCGAAGGCGCCCTGGATGTCGCCGACGTGCGCTGAGTCGAGCACCGCGCGCTCGCGCTCGTCAACACCACTCGCCATGTGCCCGACCTCCTTTCGCCTTCTCGCCGCGACCTCGTCGCGGCCGGCTCGGAGGTCTCTCAGTTCCCTGGGCTAGGCCCGGGAGGCGGAGAAGACGCCCACGACGCCAGCCGCGAACCGGCTACTTCGCGGTAGCTCGTCGCTGTCCAGATGTCCGTCGTGGTAAACCATCAATCAGTCCTTGTAAACCGCCGGTATGGCGGTCATATCGAGGGTATCAGCGACCCGCGGGCGGGACCAACTAGGTGGCGTCAGAACCGGGAGACGTGGGGGCCGCTGCCGGCTCCAGGAGTCGTTCGTAGATGCGGTAGCGCTTGATGATTTTGCCGGTGAGGGCTTCCATTGCGCGGTTCATCGGTTCGTTGGTTTCGAGGATCCAGCCGGTTTCGACGCGCGTGATGTGGCGGCGTTCGCAGGCGTCCCAGACGTCGCGGTACAGCGCGGCGGCGGTGCCGGTGTGTTGGTATTGGGGTTTGACGCCGAGCGCGAACACGCGGAGCTCGTCGATCTTGGAGCGGGTCCGAAGGGCGGTGAGCCATCCGAGTGGCAGCAGGCGGCCGTTGAGCTTGGCGAGCACCTGGTTGTAGTCGGGTAGTGACAGCGAGACGCCGGCGACCTCGCCGTCGGTGGTTTCCGCGACGCACGCGAAGTCCTCGTCGAGCACGGGTTTGAGTTCCTTGGCGAGGTGGTCGAGCTCGGGGTCGGTGAGCGGCACGAACCCCCAGTTGTGTGACCAGGCCTGGTTGTAGACGTCCATGAACGCGCGGACCTCGCGCTTGAAGTCGCGCTTTCGCATCCGCCTGAGACGGATCCCGTGGTCGGGCTCGAGGCGGTCCGC
>DATKFF010000243.1:0-7246 GCA_035511595.1 Solirubrobacteraceae bacterium
CCGGCGGCTGCGCGCATCCACCGCGCAGCCGCCGGACGCTGAGCCGCCCCTAGCCGGCTTGCCGAACCCGTCGCTGCAGGCGATTGGTCGCGCCGCCGCATCCCGTGAAGGACACGTGCAGCGGCCCGTCGGTCGTGATCACCAGCTTGGCCGCGCAGCTGACTCCGGCCCGCGGCGCCGCGATCGTCACAGCGCTGATGTTCGTGGCGTTGATGACCAGCTCGTCGGCCCTTGCTTCCGGCGGCGCCTGGCCCCAGCTGATCGTCCGCTCCTGGTAGGGGATCGCCACATGGGAGCCTCCGTACAGCACGTGATAGCCAATCTGCAGCGGCTCGACGGGGGGATCGCCGTAGCCACCGGCCAGTGAGCGGACGTCGAGCTTGCCCGCGCTCGCCGGGTTACGCAGGACGATGCTCGAGAGCCAGTACGCGTGGTCGGCCGGTCCGAGGACCGGGTCGTTGGTGCTCGGGTCGTAGTAGTAGGTGACGTGCGCGGGGTTCCGGTCGACCGTCGCCTCACCGAAGAAGGCGGCCGCGGGCGCGTACTCGTCGTTGTTGCCCTCGGTGACGTGCCCAGCCGGCGTGAAGAGCCAGTGGTCGTAGCGGATTCCGGCCTGGTCGGCGTTCACGAACGCCTGCTCGCTCATCTCGGGGCCGACCAGCTCGTCGTTCTGGCCGTACCAGGCCAACACCGGGATGTTGCGGAAGTTCGCGAACGAGCCCGCCGAGCTGGGCGGGCCGACGATCGGGAACGCACGCCCCCAGAGGTCCGGCCACTCACTGCCGAGCGTGTAGGTGCCGCCGCCGCCCATCGAGTAGCCGGTGACATCGGTGATGTTCGGGTTCAGGCGGTAGTGGCGGGCGATGTCGTTCCACATGTCGAACACGTCGGCCCCGGCGTAGTTAGCCCAATCGCCGTCCGGGCCACGCCCTTCCGGGGAGGCGACGATCGAACCGCTGCCGCGGTCGGCCAGCTGCTCGGCCTCGTGGCTGCCGAGGAACTCGTTGTAATTGGCCGACAGCCCGTGCATGCTGATCACCAGCCCGAAGCCCTGGTGGGGGACCGGCTTGGCGGGCACGTACAGCGCGTAGGGCTGAAGCTGTCCGAGATAACGGCCGGTGCAGACGGTTTGCGCGGTCGATCCAGCCAGACACGTGTCGTTGTAGTCGACGCCCTGCCCGAGGTTGAAGTGGGTGGCGTATATCCGGTCGATGTTGCCTGTCCTCGGCACGCCCGAATCGTTGTTGACCTTGCGGGTCAGCTTCCCGAAGTCGACCTCGGCGTTGAACTGGGACACGTCGCCGTTGGCCAGCGCGTCGGCCTGGTCTCGCTCGCGCCACCAGGACCCGTCCTCCTTGACCTGGACGCCGCCCTCGGCGATCGTGTTGCTGCAACACGCGTAGATGACGGGGAGCCGCTCGGTGTCACGGAAGGCGAGGTTGAAGATCGCCTCGTTGTCTTGACTCGCGCCGCCGGGCTGGGTCGCGCTCGCGACCTGACCGGGCTGCAGGTAGCTGTTCGCCGAGCCGTCCCACAGACCCGTGCCCATCGACATGCGCACGGTCGAGCTACCCGGGTTCCAGGCCGCGTGCGAAACGAGGACCTGAATCTGGCGGCGGACAGGGTCCACCGAGATGGAGGGCGCGGGGGCGATGACCGCGCCCGTGACCGCGTTCGTGAGCACCCCGGTGCTGCCGTGAACCGTCAGGAAGTACTGCGCCGGGGAGCTCACGCCGGCGCCGAACGGCCACGCGTACTCGACAGGTGAGTCGCCGATCGCGACGGTGAACGCCGCGACGCTCGCGTCGAGCATCGTGTTCATCGTCACCCGGAATGCGGTTGCGTCGGCCAACCGCTTCACCCGGAACTCGACGAGGTCGGCCGCGTTGTTTCCGTACACCGCGGCGTTGGTTGGGTAGGTGAGCGTGCCATGGTCGGGGGAGAACAGGTTCGACGCCGGGCTGAACGGGTCGGTCGGGTCGGGGACCCCCGCGCCCCCATGGTCGTCGTACAGGAAGTCCTGGTATAGGAACTCGCCGTCTCGGTAGGCCTCGGCTCCAGAGACGAGGATCGGCGGCGCCTTCCAGATCCCCGTGTTCTGCAGCTGGGGCGCGCTCGCGGGGCCGGCGTACAGGAGCGCGGGGCCCGGCCGTGCGCCGGCGGACACGGTCGGCAGCGAGGATCCGCTCGCCGCCGCGGGCGCAGACATCGCCCATGAGATCAGCATCATCACCAACAGCGCAGCGACTGCTGCGACGGTCCCACCGGTCGGTAAGGCCGGCCTAGGCCGCGTCTCCGGCATCGAGTCCTCCCTCGTTCGCACGTACCCGCCCGCGACGATACGGATGGGAGATCTGTCGTTCAAGCCACAGTGTCGAGATCTGTCCGTTTCTCGTCTATCCTTCGAGGCCGCGCGCCGTCCCCGCGTCCGTCGATCAGGAACCACGAGCGTCCGCGCGTCGCTCGTGGGGTAGAGCGTGGCCTGAGACCCCCGGATCGGCCGGTGGAGCGGGGTTGCGCGCTCCTTGCGCAACAGCCGCCGCCCCACCCCCAGCGCTATGTGGCCGAATAGGTGACCGTCAGCGAGACCGCCTCGAAGGGCGGCACGAAGCAGGTGTGCACACGCTTGAAGCCCTTCAGCTTGCGCTTGCCGTTCACCACCTTGAACACGGGCCGAGACGTCTCCCCGCAGAACTGGTTGGGGCCGAACGGGCCGAAGAAGAAGCCCGGTCCGTAGTAGCCGAAGCCATTCGAGGATGCATCTGAGACCGACTGGACCGACCCGAGCGTCAGACCGGCGGCCTGGGCGTACTGCAGCGCGTACTCGTGCGCCTCATCAAGGGCACCCGAGATGCCCGCCTTGTGTGCGGCTTGGATCGCGGCTCCGATCGACGAATTGCTGTGGCGGTTCTTCGGCGTGACCTTGACCTGGGCGGTGCCGGTTGCGGTCACGCTCTGGTCGGCGATGGCCGGAGCGGCGAGCACCAGTGCAGCGACAAGTGCCCCCAGTGCGACGGGAACTCGGGACATCTCCACCCTCCTTGCTCGTGTCCCAGCCCCGATTGGGCAGAGACTCCTGAGTAATCATCGGCCTATCAGCGATCCGGGTCAACCGGAGCTGGACGAAAAGGCGCGGAGCCTCCGCCGGCTCTACGCGCGTCCGGCGCGCCAGACCGAGAACGTCAGGAGCGCGGCGACCGCGACCGGCACGATCCACCAGGCGGCGGCGCTCGTACCGGCGACGAGCGCGGTCACGCCGAGCGCGACCACCACCCCGGCGGCGATCCGCCAATCGTCGCCGACGACGAAGTCCCACAGAAACCGGAGGAACGCCTCGACGCGCGTCATGCTCGGGCCGCCGCCTCACTGGCAACAGAGCCGCGGGCGAGCGCCGCGCGACGCCGCAGCGCGATCACCAGCCCGACCGAGAAGGCGAGCACCGCCGGGATGATCACCAGCAGCGCCGCGTCGCCTCCCGGCCAGTGCGCGCCGGCGCCCTCCGCGCCCCAGAACATCCCGAACGACGTCAGCATCACGCCGACGACGAACTTCATCGTGTTCTCCGGCACCCGCGCGAGCGGCGCATGGACCGCAATCCCCGCCAGCACGACAGCCAGCACGGCGACGCCGGCAGCCGCGGCCGCGAGCCCCACGTTGTGCTGGTTGGCGCCGAACGTCAGCACGATGAAGACGACCTCGAGCCCCTCGAGCAGCACGCCCTTGAAGGCGATCGTGAACGAGTAGGCGTCGAAGTGTCCGCGCTCGACGGTGCCGGCCGCCCGAGCCGCCGCGAGCTCCTTCTCGTAGGACTCACGCTCGTCGTGAGTCGCCTTCAGCCCGGAGGCGCGAAGGATCGCCTTGCGCAGCCATTGAAGGCCGAAGATCAGGAGCAGCGCGCCAACCGCCACCCGGAGCGCATTGATCGGAAGCGCGGTGAGCGCGGGACCGAGCGCCGCGGTCAGCGCCGCGAGCACGACCGCCGCGGCGCCGACGCCGATCATCGCCGAGCGCCAGCTGCGCGTGTATCCCGCGGCGAGCACGATCGTCAGCGCCTCGACCGCCTCGACGGCGCACGCGAGGAACACCGAGATCGCGAGTCCGAGCTCGGTCCCGGTCAACGTCTCACACCGGCGCTGTAGACGGGCACTGACGACTCAGGATAGAGGCGCTTCCGTGAGGAATTCCTCGATCGCGGCGTGCGTCTCGCGCGGGCGTTCGAGTTGCGGGACGTGCCCGCAGTCGAGCTCGAGATGTCTGGCGGTGGGAAGCGCGGCGCGGACGTGGTGCTCGAACGCGATCGGCACGAGCGCGTCACGGCGTCCCCAGACGAACAGCGACTCGACCGTTAGCGAGGGCAGCCGCGTCCAGAAGCCGTTCGGCCCGCGTGGCTCCTCGAGATAGATGTTGCGGGCGGCCGCGTAGAACGCGGCGCGACCGCTGGGCGTCAGGTAGGACCGCAGGAACTCGTCGATTCCGGCGGAGGTCCACTCGCTGTCTGACCCCGGGATCAGGCGCCGCACGATCGTCTCGACCAGCGGGCGAGGCGCGGGCTGAATCGCCCCGAGCTGGGTCGGCACCCAGCGCAGGAACGGAGCCCACGGCCGCGGTCGCAGCCACGCAAGCGAGGGCGCGAGCAGCACCAGCCGCCCGAGCCGCTCGGGGTAGCGCAGCCCGAGCTCGATCGCGACCCGGCCGCCCATGCTGTTGCCGATCACGTGCGCGCGCTCGAGGTCGAGCGCGTCGAGCAGCGAGATGATCGCCTCGGCGAAGAAGCGCGCGTCGTAGGCGGCGCGGAGGGGCTTGTCGGAGTCCCCGAAGCCGGGAAGGTCGACCGCGATCGTGTGGTACTCGGGCGCAAGTGCGCCGAGCGTCGGCAGGAACGAAGCCTTTGTCGCTCCGAGCCCGTGAAGCATGATCACGGGCTCGCCGGCCCCCGCCTCAACCACCGACAGCGACTGGCGAGACGTCTGTACGCGGCGGATCCGCAGCCGCTCGGGGCCGCCCGGAGGGGCGGTCGCGGCGAGGAATCCGACGCCCAGGTGGAGATCGCGGCGGACGCGCAGGCGGCCCGCTCGGAACGCGGCCATCCCTCCGCGCAGATCGGTGGCGATCGCCTCCCACGTATCACGGTCGGCCGCGAGCTCAGCGTCGAAATGGCCGTCGGTCGGAACGATTCGGGCCTGCCCGTCCTCGATCACGACATCGCGCGGCTCCAGGCCGGCACCGTCGATCCGAAGCCGAGCATGAGCACGGCCGACATCGAACAGTGAGGCATCGAAGCGCTTGACGAGCTGCTCGAGCGGGGAGGTCTCGCGCCCGGCGTCCGCGGACATCACAGACCCCTTGATATCCGCTTACGTCGCCGGTTCAAAAGCGCGATTGCGCACACAGCGGCTAACGCCGGCGCCGCGCGACGCCCGAGTTCGATCAGGTCCGCTCGCTCTACCACCATCGTCGTCTCCCACTGTCCAAGGCTGCCGGTCACCTCGAGCTGGCCGTCTCGGACGGCGACCCGCGTGACGCGATAGTCGTAATCCCCGAGGGGTGAGCGGATCTTCACTCTGAGGCGGTGCAGCTCTCCGCCCCGCGCGGGGCGAAACGCGAGAAGATCGAAGCCAGCAGCTGGATCTCAGCATCGCTGAGTTGCTCGAAGAAGCGGCGCTGTACCGAGGCGAAGTGGGTGCTCTGGGCGCGCCGGACGAGCTCCAGTCCCGAGTCGGTCACGTGCCCGTCGACAGCGCGCGCGTCGCTCGGGACGCAGCGCCGCTCGACGAGCCCGCGCGTCTCGAGCGCGTCCATGATCCGGGACACACGGCTGAGGCTGAGCCCGCACGCCGAGGCCAGCGCCGAGAGCCGAAGGCTGTGGCCTTCGGCTGCCGCGAGCCGCCCGAGCACCTCCAGCGCGCTCAGCGTCAGGCCGTGCTCGGCCTCGAGCTCTGCGTCGAGCGTGCGGGTCAGCTGCTTGTGCGCTTCGAGCAGCCCGATCCAAGCGTCGGCATGGACGTCGGACCACCTCGCGAGCCCGTCGTCACCGAGGACGTAGGCGCAGCTGGCGGATGTTTGGGTGGCTGTCGTTGGCATATGCTTGCTCTAGCAATTGTAGCCGCCAGAAAGGACCAGATCGGATGGAAGCTGAGCAGATCATCGCGGAGGCGCAGGACGGCGTTCTCACGATCACGCTGAACCGACCGGAGCGGATGAACGCGTGGACGGAGACGATGGCGCGCGAGTTGATCGAGGCGTTCGACCGGGCCGATGCCGACGACGAGATCAGGGCCGTGATCGTCACGGGCGCGGGCCGCGCGTTCTGCGCCGGCGCAGATCTGGAGCGCGGAGGGGAGACGTTCGACTGGCGCGCTCGCGAGGGCGCCCCGGCTGTCCCCCGAGATAACGGCGGTCAGCTGACGCTGCGGATCTTCAAGTCGACCAAGCCGGTGATCGCGGCGATCAACGGACCGGCGGTCGGCGTCGGGATCACGATGACGCTGCCGATGGACATCCGGCTTGCGGCGGAGGACGCGAAATTCGGGTTCGTGTTCGCGCGTCGGGGAATCGTTCCCGAGGCGGCCTCAAGCTGGTTCCTGCCTCGCGTCGTCGGGATCAGCCAGGCGATGGAATGGGTCAGCACGGGGCGCGTGTTCTCGGCCCAGGAGGCGCTGCAGGGGCGTCTCGTCAGAAGCCTCCATCCGAAGGACGAGGTGCTCGAGGCGGCGCGGTCGATCGCGCGGGAGATCGCCGACAACACTGCGCCCGTGTCGGTGGCGCTCGCGCGGCAGCTGATGTGGCGGATGCTCGGCGCGCCCCATCCGATGGCCGCCCACCAGGCCGATTCACGAGCGATGTTCGTGCGCGGGCAATCCGCCGACGTGGTCGAGGGTGTGACGTCGTTCCTCGAGAAGCGCCCGGCGAAGTTCACCGACAAGGTCAGCGCGGGCCTTCCGGAGGTGTTCCCGGGCTGGGAGGAGCCGGCCTTCCAGTAGGCGCGGGGCGCGAGCTACACTAATGCTTGCCAGCAAGCAAGTATTAGGAAGAGTTCGCCATACCAGCCATAGCTCCAGCGCTCGACACCGAAACCGCGACGCGCCTGCGCGCTGCGATCGGCCGGCTCTCCCGGCAGCTGCGCACGACCGCGGCCGGCAGGGCGGCTGGTCTGGCGCCGACGGGAATCTCGGTGCTGCTGAACGCCGATCGCAACAGTCCACTGCGGCTGTCGGAGCTGGCTTCCTCGGAAGGCGTCAACCCGACG
>DATKFF010000244.1:0-6357 GCA_035511595.1 Solirubrobacteraceae bacterium
CGACGTAGGTGCTGGCTTCGGCCCGGTTGCGGGCGTCGATCTTTCGATACGCGTTCTGCACGTGTCGCTCGACGGTGTGCACGCTGATCACGAGCTCGTCCGCGATCTCCTTGTTCGTCATTCCGCGCGCGACCGCCCTTAGGATCTCGGCCTCGCGACCGGTTAGACCGTCGGGGAGCTCACGGCCGCCAAGCTCGACGCGTGCTGCGCGGCGTGACCACTCCCGCATCCCCAGCTCCTCGAAGCGGACGCTTGCGAGCATCAGCAGCCGGGCGGCGCCGGGCTGCCCGTGCGCCAGGCGGGCAAGCGCCTCGTCGTAGTCGACGATTGGGCGCAGCACGCGCTGATCCCGCGACTCGAGCGTCACCCGGGCACGCTGGAAGTAATCGACGGCCAGGTCGAACCGGCCTAGCAGCGAGTTCAAGCGCGCCGCCGTCAGCTCCTTGCAGGCCATGAAGCCCGCTCGTCTGTCGGAGTCAGCGAGCGCCTTCGCCCGGGGCAGGAGCTGTTCGGCGAGGTCCGTCGCGCGGAGCTCCCAGACCGCCGCGCCGGCCAGACCCATCGGGTTGCTCGTCGCGGCTCCGAGCAGCTCGTCGGACCGAAGCGCCGGCACGATCGTGGCGAGGACATCCCGTGAGCGCTCCGACTCGCCGGCGGCGGCGTACGCCTGCGCGGCAAACGCAGCAAACGTCAGGCTCAGCCAACCCGATTTCTCGGGGCTCCTCGCCAGCTCCCACATCTCGTTCGCGACCCGCGGCCAGTCGGGCGACACGTGCTGCGAGATCAACTCCCTGACGATCGTCACGAGCCTTCGCCTTTCGCCGGAACCGGGCTGGCCTTTGCGCATGACCGGCGCGCGCGCGAGCTGGTCCGCCGCGGCGTCGAATTGACCCCGGGCCCCGAGTAGTCCGGCCCGGTATATGCGCGCGAGCTCCCGCTGCGGCGGAAGCCCCACGTCGTCAGCGAGCGCTTCGAGCTGCGTGCACAGACGATCGGTGGCCGGCGAGCTGTCGGGGTCGGCGAGCGTAACGTGCCCCACGATGGTCGCCAGCACGCGCAACCGTGCGACCGGGTCCTGCCAGCGCTCGATCCGCGCGGCGAGCTGCCCAACCTGGGCGCCGAACGATGGGTCCCAACCGTCGATCGTCAGCGCGTAGTCGGCCTCGGTCCCGTGCTCGCGAGCAATTCGCACGGCCTCGGGATCGAAGCGCACCGGACGCACGACGCGGAGCGGACCGAACGGTTCGGGCTGATCGAAGCCCTCGAGCATCTTCACCCGTGCCCAGATGAGGCTCCGTGCCTCCCCGAGCGCTTCGAGCGCCCGCGTGATCAGCGGGCGGATCGCCTGAACGCTGCGCAGCGACACCATCGACGCGAAGGCGGCGCCGACGTCGTACACGAGCTCGGCGAGCGTCTCGTCCGGTGCGCCCACGCGCTCGAGCAGCGAGACGGCGGCGTCGAGCGTCACGGTCGCGTCGTCGAGCAGACCGGCCTCGGCCTCCGCGAGTGCGAGCTCGCCGACCATCTCAGCTCGGGCCCCATCGCTCTCACGGCCGACGAGATCGAGCCCCAGGTGCAGCAGGACCACCGCGTCCCGCGGGGCCCCGGCGGCCCGCGCCTGCCTCGCTCCGGAGAGCGCGTGGCAGGCACCACGCTGCGCCCCGGGCAACGTGGCCGACGCGTGATACTGGCGCACCAGCTCCCAAGCGACCGCTGCTGTGTCGCCCTCGTGGAGCCTCTCGAGCGTCTCGGCCAGCCGCCGGTGTAACCGCGCGCGCCGGCTCGGGCTCAAGCGCTCATACAGCGTATGGCGCACCAGCGCGTGCGCGAAGTCATAGCGCTCACCGCCGAGCGGCCGCAGCAGCTCCTCCGCGAGCGCCTGCTCTAGGCACTCGAGCAGCTCAAGCTCGTCGAGTTCGGTCAGCGCCTGCAGCTCCGTGAACCCAAAGCCTGCGGTGAACACCGACGCCAGCTGCAGCACGTGACGGGTCTGTGCACCCATGCCCGCCAACCGCAAGCCGACTGCGCCGCGGATCGACTCCGGCAACTCCAGCTCGCCGGTCGTCTTCAGGCTGCTGTTGCCGTGGCGGTGCAGATGGCGCCCGAGCTCTCGGAGGAAGAACGCATTGCCCCCGCTTTCCGCATACACGGCGTCGACCAAGGCCGGCTCGACAGATTCGCCCGCGGTCTGCTCCAGCAGGTCGCCCGCCTCTTCCCGCGGAAGACTGCCCAGCGGCAGGTACTCGCACGGCCGCTGCCGGTGAACCTCCGCCAACCGCTGCGCCAGAGGGTGGCCAAGCTCGAGGCCCGTCCCGCGACAGCAGACCAGGACCACCGCACCGCTCGCCAGCCGGGCAGTCTGAGCGAACAGTTCGAGCGAGTCCGGATACGCCCACTGCATGTCATCCAGTACGACTACCGGCGGGCGTTCGAAGGAACCGAGCACCCCCGCGAGCACCTCGGCCAGACGCACCCGAGCCACCTCCGCCGGTACGGCTACCCCGGCCGCCTGGACCTCCGGAAGCAAGGGGGTCAGCCACCGGAGCTCGGGACCGACCGCCGCCCGCAGCCCCTCGTCCCCAAGACGCTCCACCCATTCGCGGATCGCCTCCGCCCACACGGCGTATGGATGCGCGTCGCCGCCCTCGTAACACGAGCCCCACAGCACCTCGGCGCCGCGCTCGCCAACGATTCGGGCGAACTCGGCGACCGTGCGCGTCTTGCCGATACCCGCCTCCCCGTATACCACCACGATCGGCGCGACTTCCCCACCCTCAGCTGTCAGCCACGCCCGATCCAAGGTGGCGAGCTCATTGACCCGGCCGACAAACTCCCAGCGCATAACCGACCCCTGATGATGAACCCACTTGGAAGCGGCCGCGCCTTCGATCTGACCAGCGCGTGACACGTCGATCCATGTCGTCCCCGCAGGGCGCCGGGCCCGGCCGATCCGGGACGCTCCGTCACCTCTCGTGACGTCAACCCTCGGTGCCAGTGACGGCGCTGTAACGGGCTGGAGCAGAGCCATTGCCGTTCGTCTCACCCGTAGTGCGCCCGCCACCTGGCCGGCCGTTCGCGTGCGCATGAGGACCGTCCGAGATAACGGCACACGCCGCCGGCTCGATCACGGCGCTGAGCGTGGGCGCCGAGATGTGACGCGGCCCCTGCGCTGTGAACTCGACGTCTCCGGCTGTCAGCGCGTACTCGTAGTGATCGCCGAGAAACCATTCCTCTCGGACCGTAACCTCGAACACGTTCGCCCGTTCGGGAACACCGGTCGGACCATTGTCCGGCCGCTCGAAGAGCCTGATCGCCTCGGGCCGGAGCGCGACCGTGACCTCGGTCCCGATCGGTACGTCCGTCTGAGCTGCGAACAGCGACCCATGGTCGTCGCTCAGCGCGATCTCCGAGGCGCCGTCTGCTCGGCGGTCCCGAACGAGTCCGCGCAGCAGATTGCAACGTCCGAGAAACGAGGCCACGAAGGCGTTGGCCGGTCGGTGATAGATGTCTTCCGGTGTTGCGATCTGCTGGATGCGTCCCTGGTCCATGACGAGGATACGGTCGCTCAGCTGCATGGCCTCGTCCTGATCGTGTGTGACGAACACGGTCGTCAGGCCGAGCTGATGTTGAAGGCGCTTGAGCCACGAGCGGGCACGTTCGCGGAGCTTCGCGTCGAGATTTGAAAATGGCTCGTCCAGGAGCAGAACCGACGGCTCGTAGACCAGCGCCCTGGCCAGCGCGACTCGTTGACGCTGGCCACCGGAGATCTGGTGCGGGTAGCGGTCCGCGAGATCGCTGAGCTCGACCAGCTCCAGGGCCTCGACGACCTTCGCCTGCCGTGCGCGCTTATTGGCCTTGCGAATCTTGAGCGGGAACGCGACGTTGTCCGCAATCGTCATGTGGGGCCAGACGGCGTAGGACTGGAAGACCATCCCGAGATTTCGTCGCTCGGCGGGGACATCGAGCTTTGCATCGGCGTCGACAAACGTCGCGCCGTCGCAACGGATCGCACCGCCGTCCGGCTTTACGAACCCCGCGATCGACAGCAGTGTGGTCGTCTTTCCACACCCACTCGGGCCGAGCAGTGTGAACAGCTCGCCGTCCTCTATCTCGAAGCTCACCTGGTCGAGTACGACGTTTGAGCCGAACCGCTTGGTCAAGTTTTCGACAGCGACATTAGGCACGGGTCTCACCTCCACGGGTGACGCGTTTGAAGAACAGTCCGCCGAGCGCCAGGACGATGGCGGTGATGCCGAGTTGGAGAACGGCCAGCGCGGCGACCGGTCCCACCGTCCCGCGGGCGTAGAGCTGGAGCATCTCGACGCTCATCAGCTGCGTGTTGGGCTTCGCCAGGAAGATCGCCGCCTCGTAGTCGTTGAGGATCGCGATGAACAGGATCGTCAGGGAGCCGAGCAGCGCGGGGCGCAGCAACGGCAGCACGACGCGCCGGCTGGTGGTCCACCAGCCGGCCCCGACGACGCGTGCGGCGTCGTCGAGGTCGGTGGCGATGCGCGTCAGGGACGGGTACATGACCATGTATGCCAACGGAATGCCGCGGACGCCCAACGCGATGACCTCCCCGACCAGGTTGGTGCGGACCCATGCGCCGGGCGGGACGAAGAACAGGAACGACCAGAAGAACGCCAGCGAGATGATGATCCCGGGCACCGAGCGCGGGTAGAGCATCAGGAAACGCAGCGATTGGCGCAGCGCGAACCGCGAACGGTGCGCGACCAGCGTCGCGACGGCGATCAGCCCGGTGGTGGCGACCGAGCCGGCACCGGCGACGATCAGGCTGTTGCGGATCGACGAGCTCATTGTCGGGTCCTGGAAGACGGTGTGGAAGTTGCTGAGCGTGAGTAGATGAAACGGCGAGATCAGCGGCGTCAGGAGGCTCACGAACGAGGCAAGGATCACGCCGCCTACCGGGGCGAACGTCGTCACGGTCAGGTACGCGACCACAAGCAGGGCGAGTGGCGCGCGCCAGCGACGCAGTGGCAGCAGCCGGGCTTCACCGGAGCCGGATCTGCCGGCAAACCGCTCCTCCGCGCCCAGCAGCCGCCGCCGCAGAACGATCAATGCGGTCGCAACCGCAAGAAACAGGACCGCACCGGCACTCACCGAGGCCGGGTCCGGCGTCGGCGAGTTGCTCCAGGTGTTGTACAGGTAGCTGGCGAGGAAGTTGACGTTGTGCTGAGCGCCGAGAAAGATCGGTATGCCTAGCTGCTCGAGCGAGATCGTGAAGATCAGCACCGCCGCGCTCAGCAGCGCCGGGCGGAGCATCGGCACGGTGATCCGCGACAGCACCCGCAGCGTCGACGCACCCGTGCTTCTGGCCGCGTCTTCGAGCGATGGATCGCCTCCGCGGAGCGCGGCTCGGACCGTGATCATCGCGATCGGGACGGAGACCGCGGCGCCCATCACCCCCATCCCGAACGGGGTGCCGAGATCCCACGGCAGGTGCAGCGTGCCGGTGATGAAGCTCGTCAGATAGCCGCCGTCGCCGTACAGAGTCGTCCAGCCCAGGATCAGGCCGAGCGGGGGCAACAGGATCGGGAGGACCGCAGTCCAGAGCAGCAGCTTCCGGGCTGGCAGGTCGGTGCGCTCACACAGCACGGCGAGCCCGCCGCCCACCACAATTGAGATCGCGGTCACCGTCCCCGCGAACTCGACCGTGTTCAATGCAGCCGTCCAGAACGCCGGGTCCGACAGCAGGGTGCGGTAGCCCTGTAGCGTGAACGCGCCTCCCGGCGCATACAGCGGACGGCTTCGGAACGACGCGTAGATCAGCGGCAGCAGCGGTACGACCACGAGCACGGTCGTGACGAGCCACACGAGGCCCTGAACTCCGTTGCGGCGCAGTCGCTCCCCCCGCCGGGCGGGGAGAGCGACTAGCGTTGCTGCCGGGGTGCCAACTGCGGTGCTCATCGCGAGCCGCGGTTCGCCTTCCTAGCCGAAGGTCCGATGCCAGCGCTGGACGAACGCGGGCTGGTCCTGTGCGATCGTGCTGTGGAACGGCACGAGGTACACGTTGGCGGGGCCGACGGCCTGCTCGACCGAAGCGAGCGAGTCGGGACAGCTGACTCCGGTGCGGAACGCGGTGAAACCGGCGGCGCACAGGACGTGCTGGCCGGGCGCGCTGTAGACCCAGTTGAGGAACGTCTTGGCGGCGGTCGGGTTCGCTGCTCCCCTTGTGATTGCGACGCCCCGCGGGATCAGCGGTGTGAAGTCGCGCATGTACTCCCAGCCGACGACCTGGCCCACCGCACCGGTCAACGATCCACGCACGAGCCCGGACTCGAAGAATCCGTAGTTCGAGGCCCCCGTGGCGAGCTGCTGGACGATCGCGGTGCCATC
>DATKFF010000245.1:0-5880 GCA_035511595.1 Solirubrobacteraceae bacterium
GGGATCGTCACGATGGACATCGACCAGAACGGGCTGCCTATCCACGGCGACGCGACCGTCAACATCCGCCCGCGGATCTTCCTGGAGGGCAACTTCTACGTCGACCTCTCGCCCGGGAGCCCCAATGCGCCGGTGCTCGCCTCCGGCGCGACGCTGCCCGCGCCGCAGACCACGGGGCCCGTCCAGATCGACCGCGTCCTCGCCGCGCTCAACACCGACGCCCGCGCGAACCTCCAAACGCTCCTTCAGGGGATCGGGTCCTCGCTGAACGCGCCGACCCCGCCGGGAGAGGACGCCATCCAGAACCAGGACCCGAGTGTCCGCGGCCTCACCGGAGGTCAGGCACTCAACAAGTCACTCCAGTATTCGGTGCCGGCGTTCAGAGCCTCGGCGATGGTCAACCAGGCGCTCCTGGGGATCCGGCCCAACGACCTGGCGAACGTCGTCAAGGGCAACGAGGAGCTCCTGCGTGGGCTGGCCAACAGCGGACAGCAGCTCCCGAGCTTCGTCGCCACCTTCAACGCGACGCTGGCCGCGCTCGCCTCCCGCCAGCAAGAGCTCAGCCAGACGATCGCCGCGCTTCCGCCGTGGCTTCAGGCGACCGACAACGCGCTCGGGCCGATCGAGGCCTCATATGTCCCGACCCAGAAGTTCGCCGCCGCCCTGATCCCGGGCATCAACCAGCTCGACGAGACGATCGGCCTCGCGCTGCCGTGGCTACAGCAGTCGACGGCGCTGATGTCACACCAGGACCTGGGTGGGCTGCTGCAGTTCCTGACGCCCGCGGTCCAGAACACGTCGAACTCGCTCACCTCGACGAAGACGCTGCTGACCGGCAGCAACCAGCTGGCGCAGTGCTTCAGCCACAACATCGTCCCCACCGGCAACGAGGTGATCCAGGACCCGCCCGGCGATAGCACCGGCATCCAGGTCTACCGCGAGTTCTTCCAGAGCGCCGTCGGGCTCGCGGGCGCCTCGGGGAACTTCGACGGCAACGGGCGCTACACCCGCGCCTCGGCCGGCGGTGGCTCGATCAGAGTCCAGACGAGCGTGGTCCCAGGGGCCGGGCCTCTGTTCGGCAACGCGGTCCTGCCGCCCCTCGGGACGCGTCCGGCATGGCCCGGTAAGGCGCCGCCGCTCAACCGGAATGTCGCCTGCCCCAAGAACGCAGCGCCGAATCTGAACCGCGTGACGACGGGCGGAACGCCGTGAAACGTGCGATCTCGATCCATCGCCGTGACTTCATCGCGATCCTCGCGCTGATCGTCATCGCGATCGTCGTGACGGGCTACATCTTCGCTCACCAGCCCGCGTTCACCGGCGTCTTCGGGCTGTTCGGGAAGAACTACTACACGGTCAAAGCCGACTTCGCGTCGGCGTCGGCGGTCACCTCCGGTCAGGGGCAGACGGTCGACATCGCCGGCGTCGAGGTCGGTCAGATCGGGGGCGTCAGCCTCCAGAACGGCCACGCCGTGGTGACGATGAACATCTTCAAGAAGTACGCACCGATTTATTGGAACGCGACGGTCCTGCTGCGGCCGCGTACACCCCTCAAGGACATGTACCTGGAGCTCGATCCGGGGACGAGGGGGTCGGGCCAGGTACCCAGCGGCGCCACGCTTCCGGTCGGCGCGACCAACCCAGACATCGACTTCTCGGAGATCCTGTCCGCGCTTGACTCCGACACGCGTAGTTACCTGCTGCTGCTGCTCGCAAGCGGCGCGCAGGCCTTCCGGGACAACGGCAATCCTGGCCCGCTGCCGAGTCCAGCCGTGGTGGCAGACCTGCGCGGCGTGTTCAAGCGGTTCGCGCCGCTGAACCGTGACACCGCGATCTTCACCCGGCTGCTCGCGCAGCGCACGGCGAACATCCGCCGCGCCATCAGCGGGCTCCAGCAGGTAACCACCTCGGTCGGCAGCGTCCAGGGGCAGCTGACGTCACTGATCAACTCCTCGAACACGAACTTCCAGGCGATCTCCTCACAGTCCGCCCAGCTCCAGCAGGCGCTCACGCTGTTCCCCTCGACCCTGCAGCAAGCGACCGTCACGTTCGACAAGCTGCGGGGCTTCGGGCTGGCATCGACGTCGTCGGCCGAGCGGCTGCTGCCGTGGGCACGCGCACTTGCCCCGGCGCTGGAGGCCTCGAGGCCGCTATTCCGTGACACCACGCCCGTGATCCAGAACCAGCTGCGGCCGTTCAGCGTCGCCGTGCAGCCGGTGGCGAAGATCCTGGCGCCGGCTTCGGCGCAGCTCGCCAAGGCGACACCGCCGCTCTCACGCTCGATCGGCGTGCTGAACTCACTGTTGAACGAGCTCGCCTATCAGCCGCGCGGCGGCGAGCCTGGCTATCTGTACTGGGGCTCGTGGCTGAGCCACATCGCGGCCAGCCTCACCAGCCAGCAGGACGCGCAGGGACCGATCGTGCGCGGCACGTTCATGGGGGCGTGCAGCGAGCTGCAGCTGTTCGAGGTGACGCTCACCCGGTCGACGCCCTCGATCGGGAATCTGCTCGCGCTTCTGAATGCGCCGGACTTCAGCCAGACGCCGGGTGCGTCGAACGGGAACTGTCCCGCCGGATGAACAAGCAAGCCCCCAGCCCTGCCCGAGTGTTCACGATGCTGGCCTTCGCAGGCTCGTGCATCGGCCTGCTGATCTTTCTATGGATTTCCTTCGGCGGCGCGACTCCTTTCGCTCCCCAGGGTTATAGGTTGAATGCTGAGTTCAACCAGGCGATCGCGCTTGCCCCGCAATCGGACGTACGGATCTCCGGCGTGAGCGTCGGCAAGGTCGTCAGTGTTGGCCTCGATTCACGCACCGGGCTGACCAGAGCGCTGATCCAGGTCGATTCGCGATACGCGCCGCGGCCGGCGGACACGCGGGCGATCCTGCGCGCCAAGACGCTTCTGGGCGAGACCTATATCGAGCTCACGCCCGGCTCTCGAACCGGGCCGAAGCTCCGCGACGGCGCGACGATCCCGCAGGCGCAGATCGCGCCGACGGTGCAGCTCGATCAGATCCTCTCGACCTTCGATCCTCAGACGAGACGAGCGTTCTCGACCTGGATGATCCAGCAGGGGATCGCGCTGACCGGACGCGGTGAGGACCTGAACGCGGCGATCGCCGAGCTGTTCCCGTTCGCAACCAACGTCGACCGGGTGCTCGCCGTGCTCAATAACCAGAGCGCCGCGACCAGCACCCTCCTGCGTGACACGGGAATCGTGTTCTCGTCGCTCAGCTCCTCGCCGTCGCAGCTGCAGGGCTTCATCCGCAACTCGAACGCCACCTTCGCCGCGACGGCGGCCGAAGACGTGGCGCTCGCGAA
The DNA here is from genome assembly GCA_035511595.1 of Solirubrobacteraceae bacterium. Lineage (GTDB taxonomy): Bacteria > Actinomycetota > Thermoleophilia > Solirubrobacterales > Solirubrobacteraceae > Palsa-465. The sequence continues at coordinate 3,322 of DATKFF010000245.1, forward strand.
CACGATCAGGGCATTCCCGCCATTCCTGATCCAGACGCGCTCGACGATCAACCGCCTGACCCGCTTCTCGCAAACGACGAAGCCCCTGATCGACGAGTTTCGCCCCGCGGCGGTGCAGCTCAGTCCGGCGCTTCAGCAGACGGTCATTCTCGCGCCGGAGCTGCGCAGCCTGGTGGTGGATCTGGGCCCGCTGACGACCGCCATGCAGTCGGGGGTCCCGGCGCTCGAGCGCTTCCTGAACTCGAGCGTGCCGTGGCTGGCGAGGCTGAAGCCGTACCTCGGCGGGCTTGTCCCGGTGATCAACTACGTCAACACATACCGGCGGGAGATCGCGGGCTTCTTCGCCAACGGCACGGCTGCGACCCAGGCGACCGGCGCCAACCTGTCCCAGACGAAGACCCTTCACTACCTGCGGATCTCGAACCCGATCAATCCCGAGTTGCTGACGCCCTACCAGAAGCGTCTGGACAGCAACCGCGGCAATCCATACATAGCGCCGGGCGGCTATAACCAGCTGATCAACGGCCTCTCGGTATTCGGTAACTACCTATGCACGAGCAATCCGCAGCCGACGATCGGGCCGAACATCGACCCCACGACCGCGGGAATCCTCAAGGGCGCTTACTACACCGTCAACCCCGGTGGGCCGCCGTGCAAGGGTCAGCCCCCGCTTGGCAGTCTCACCACCGGGCAGGTACAAAGCTTCCCGCACCTAACACCACTTCCGTGAGCTTGGGCACGGCCGGCTCTGCTCGAAACACATCGTCGAAACCACAAAAGGAGAGTCATTTGCGACGACTAGTAATGATCGGGACGGCAGTTGCCGTTCTCGGCACTGCGGCCGCGGCCTACGCTGCGACCAACTTCAACAACTACAGCGGCAGCGGCCTGGCCTTCTCAGGCTCCAAGTCGGCTCTCGCGATGGTTGAGAGCCTCAAGGCCGGCGCGCCGGCCGGCGATCGTGCCGCGCCACTGACCGACATCAAGGTCAAGATCCAGGGCGTGAAGCTCGACGTCGGCAAGCTGCCGGTGTGCACCGATTCCAAGATCCTGTCGAACAAGACCAGCCCGACCGGAGGCTGCCCGAAGGGTTCGCAGATCGCAACCGGCACCGTGAATTCGCTGCTCGGCCCGTCGACCAGCCCGTCGATGACCGGCTCGACCGCGTGCAACCCGTTCCTGAACGTGTTCAGCGGCGGTCCCAGCACTCAGGTGTTCTACTTCTGGACCAAGAGCGCGACGGATTGCGGCGGCCTGACCACCGGCTCAACGGCGCCGTATGACGGCCACATCTCCTACTCCGGTGGGTTTGCGGTCATCAACGTGCCGCTGCCTCCGGACATCTCGACCAAGGTCGCAAACCAGCCCGGCCTCTACGGCTCCCTCATCAAGGAGGTGCTGCACTTCGGGGCGAAGGTCAACGGCAAGCCCTACATGGCCAGCACCAGCTGCAAGGGCAGCCGGAAGTGGTCGATCACGTTCACCGCTACGAAGTACAACGGCGGAGGCCCGGAGACCCAGACCGTCTCCGGAAAGTCTTCCTGCTGAGCTGAGCCGTTTCCGTTTGCGGCTTAAAGCGCCGCCGGGACCCACACGGGTTCCGGCGGCGTTGCCGCGTAAGGTGGCCCGTCGACAAATCGCGGAATCGGGACTACGCTGATGGGCTCGAATCCACTCCGCCCAGCAAGGAGGTCGGTCGATGCGCATCGACGTCAAAGGCCGCAACCTGCCCGTCTCCGATGAGCTTCGTGACCACGTCGCCAAGCGGTTCCGGAAAGTTGAGCGCCAGGTTTCAGAGCTGGCGTGGCTCGAGGTGGAGCTGTTCGAGGAGCGCAACCCGGCGATCCCCGATTCGCAGGTGGCGGAAGCCACGCTCGCGCTGAAGGGCGTGACGTTGCGCGCCCGCGGCGCATCGCCGGACATCGTCCGCTCGATCAACCTCGTCAGCGACGAGCTTTGCCGCCAGGTCAAGCGCCACCGTGACAAGCGGCGCAACCGGCGCGAAGCCCGCGGGGCCGCCGCGGCCGCGCTCAACGCCCGCCCGCCGGCGCTCGACGGAGAGGTCGTGTTGGAGGGCGGCGAGGTGGTCCTGGAAGCCCAGGTGGAGCCGCTCCCGCCTGACGTCTCGTCGGCCGCGTAGCAGCGCAGCGGGCCCCCGACCCATTGCTACGCTAAACCCATGTCCTTCCTGGACCGCGCGCTTCGCATGGGCGAGGCCAAGAAGTTCAAGACGTACGAGCAGCGCGTCGGACGGATCAACCTCTTCGAGGAAGAGCTGGAGCTCGAGACCGACGACGAGCTGAGGGAGAGAACGGACGCGCTCCGCGAGCGCGCCCGCGATGGCGAGAGCCTCGACGAGCTCCTCTACGAGTGCTTTGCGCTCGTGCGCGAGGCAGCCAAGCGCTCGCTCGGGATGCGCCACTTCGACGTGCAGCTGATCGGCGGGATGGTGCTCCACGACGGCTCGATCGCGGAGATGAAGACCGGCGAGGGGAAGACCCTGACCGCGACCCTGCCGGTGGTGCTCAACTCGCTCGGCGGGCGCGGCGTGCACCTGGT
>DATKFF010000246.1:0-5042 GCA_035511595.1 Solirubrobacteraceae bacterium
GTGGAGCTCGCGGCGCTCGTCCTCAGCGCCGGCGCCCCCGGCGTCGACCCGCTTGACTCCGTGCTCGGGGCGAGCGAGCGGTTCGCGATGCTGCTCGAGCGGATCAACGAGCTCTCGCTCCAGCGCCACGACTTCGGCGGAAGCGCAAACGCGCTGCTCGCCGGCTTCATCCGCCGCATCGACCGGCTCAAGGCCCACCTGATCGGAGCCGAGGACTACGCCCGCTGGGCCGCCGGGCTGGCTGGCGAACGCAACGCCGGCGCCGGCGGCGAAGGCGAGCCAGCCGACGCCGCGCTCGAGCTCGAGTTCGCCGAGGTCTTCCGCGCGCACGAGCGGATGCTGGACGAGGCGGGCGTGCTCGACGCCGGCGGACTGGTTCGAGACGCGTTGCGCGCGCTCCGCGAGCGCCCGGCGCTGGCAAGCCGCTTCGAGCACGTCCTGCTGGACGACGCGCACGAGCTCGATCCGGCTGCGCTCGCGCTCACCAGCGAGCTTGGGGGCGCGCGGCTGACATCGACCGCCGACCCGCTGCGCGGCGTCGCCGTGCCCGAGCCCGAGCAGACGATCTCGCTGGACCGCAGCGTGCGCTCGCCAGAGCGCGTGACAGCCGCCGCATACACGGCGCTCGACGCGCCGTCCCCGGACGCCGCCCCGGGGGGCGAGGTCGTGTTCTGGCGTTGCGCCAACGACCGCGCCCAGGCCCAGTCGGTGGCTGCCGATATCGAGCGCCTGACCGCGCGCGAGGGCGTCGAGCCGGGGGCGATCGTGGTGTTCGTGCCAACGGCCTCACGAGAGGGCCAGGCGATCGCGGTCGCGCTCGAGGAGCGCGCCGTGCCGCACCGGGTCGTAGGCGAGGCGGCGTTCTTCCAGCGTGCCGAGATCCGAGACCTGCTGGCATGGCTGCGGCTGCTGGCCGACCCCACCGACGCGGCGGCGGCGGTCCGTGCGCTGGCGCGCCCGCCGATCGACCTGCGCTCGGTTGACATCGCCCGCTGCACCCAGATCGCGCGCCGGCGCAAGCTCGACATGGTCGCCGCGCTGGCCGCGGCGACGGAGTCTCCGCAGGTTCCGCCGGAGGCGCGCGAGCGGATTCGCGTGTTCCTGAAGCTGTACCGCTCAGGCGTGTCGACGCTCGACACCACCCGGCCCGACCTGTACGTGCACCGGCTGATCGACCGGCTCGGCCTGCGCCGCCACCAGCTGTTCGCGGCTCAGGCGGATGTGGTGGACAGGCTTCGCGCGCTCGCGCGCTTCGGCGAGCTTGCCGCCGCGTATGCGCGGCGCGCACCCCAGGGAACCCCGCGTGAGTTCGCGCGCTCGATCGCCGCGGTCGCCGATTCGGGCCTGCGTGAGCACGACGAGCCGGAGCTTGCCGCGGCGCGCTACGTCCAGGTGGTCGCGATCGACGCCGCCGGGGCCCTCGAAGCCGACCACGTGTACGTCGTCGGGCTGCATTCCGGGCTGGCAATGCCGGCCCCGGAGCGGATTCCGCCCGCGCTCGCGCCTGCCGGGGCGCCTCCCTCCCAGGAAGACCCGCGCGCCGCCGTCGGGCACGCGCTCTACACGGCGGTCAGCCGCGCACGGACGCGGGCGGTGCTTGCCTACCCGAGCGTCAACGACCGCGGTGCGGCGCTGCTGCCGGCGCCGGCGCTTGAACGCGCGAGGGCGGCGCTGGGCGCCAACTGGGAGGACAGGCGCGAGGAGCTGTTCGGGCCTGCAGAGACGCTTCACTCGACCTACCGGCTGCTGCGCGACGAGTTGCTCGAGGGGACGATGCGCACCGGCGGCCGCTTGGGCGAGCTGCGATTTGACACCGATCTCGACGTCTCGCACGCGGTCGCGCGATATCTGGAGCTGCTGAAGCTGGCGGCGCTGATCGCGCGGCCGGAGGGCCAGGGCCTCGCCGAGGCGCTGCGTGACGTGAACGCGCGGATCCTGCAGGCGGTCACCGCCGAACAGCGGGAGATCCTCACCTCCTCGGCGCTCGATGACTACCTGCTCGACGCCGAGCGCGACGAGCGGCGTCGCAGCCAGGCGATCGCCGCCCGCGACGAGCCCTCGCTCGAGCCGTTTCTGCCCAAGCGCGGCGACGGGGTCGTCCTGTCGGCCTCTGACATCGACACGTACCGGACCTGCCCGCTGAAGTACAAGTTCGCCCGCGTCTTCCGGATCCCGCAGGAGCCGACGATCCACCAGCGGTTCGGGATCCTCGTGCACCAGGTGCTCGAGCGCTTCCACGGGCGGGAGGCCGCGGGCGGCACGCTCGCCGAGCTGCTGGGACTGCTCGACGCGCGCTGGCGGCGAGCGGGCTTCGGCGACTCCGAGGAGGAGCGGCAGCTGCGCGGCAAGGCGGCGGCGGCCCTCGAGCGCTACCACCAGCGCTTTCAATCCGAGGACGCCGAGCCGATGTGGTTCGAGCGCCCATTCACGTTCCGGATCGGACCGCACCTGCTGCGGGGTCGGGTCGATCGGGTCGACCGGCTGCCCGGCGGCGAGTACGAGCTGATCGACTACAAGACGGGGCGGCCCAAGAACGCGACCCAGCTGGCCGAGGACGTCCAGCTCTCCCTGTACGCGGTCGGTGCGCGCGAGGCCTGGAGCCTCGACGCCTCGCGCCAGGCCTACTACTACGTGCTCGACGACGAGAAGGTCAGCGTCGACGATGACGGCGGGGACCGCTCGGCGTGGATTCGGGAGGTCGCGATCGAGGTCGCCGAGGGGATCCTCTCGCAGGGTTTCGAGCCGACCCCCTCCTACACCGCGTGCTCGATCTGCGACTACCGGCTGATGTGTCCGGCGGCCGAGCGCTAGGGCTGCGATGCCCGCGCACCCGTCTGGTGAGCAGTTCGACATCACGGACGGCGAGCAGCGCGCGACGATCGTCGAGGTCGGAGGTGGGGTGCGCGAGTACGCCGTCGGCGGCAGTGCGGTGCTCGACCCCTATCCACTCGATGCGATCTGCGACGGCGCTCACGGCGCGCCGCTGATCCCGTGGCCAAACCGGGTCGCGGACGGTCGCTACTCGTTCGACGGCGCCGACCACCGGCTCGCGCTGAGCGAGCCCGAGACGCTGAACGCGATCCACGGGCTGCTGCGCTGGCGCAATTGGGGGGCGATCGAGCGCAGCGCAGACTGGGTGGTCGTCGCCACGCGTCTGCATCCGCTCCCCAGCTGGCCGTTCCAGCTCGACGTCAGCATCCGCTACTCGCTCGGCGATGCGGGCCTCACGGTCGAGACCCAGGTGACCAACGTGGGCGACGGTACGGCCCCGTTCGGAGCCGGCCAGCACCCGTACCTGTCGGCGGGTGGTGGGTCGATCGACGCGTGCACCGTCGAGTTGCGCGCCGGCACGCGGATCCTGACCGACCCGTCACGGGGGCTGCCGGTGGGCTCCGAGCCGGTCGCGGGGACTCCGTTTGATTTGCGCGTACCGCGGCGGGTCGGCGAGCTTGAGATCGACCATGCCTTCACCGAGCTCGAGCGAGATCGCGAGGGGCTCGCCTGGGTCCGGCTGCAGCGTCCCGACGGAGCCACCGCCGAGCTGTGGGCCGACGGCTCGTACCCGTACATCCAGCTCTACACGGGTGACACGCTCGCTCCGGCACGCCGCCGCCTGTCGCTCGCCGCGGAGCCGATGACCTGCCCGGCCAATGCGCTTCAGAGCGGCGAGGGGATCGTCAGGCTCGCGCCCGGCGAGACCCACGCGGGCCGCTGGGGGGTGCGGCTGCGCTAGACGCTCGGATGCGGCGGGTCCTCGCCGCGCTGGCGCAGAAACCGCTGGAGGTCCCGGGCGATCGTCTCGCCCGAGGGCAACGGCCCGGGGTCATCGCTCGTCTCGGTGCTGGCGACCTGCTCGAGGCGTTCGACGAACGCCTGCACGTCGGGGTCGCTCTGGACTGCCGCGTTGACCTGGCGCTCGTAGTCGGCGGCGGCCGTCTCGAGCTCGCCGGCGTCGACCGCGACGCCGACCAGGCCCTCCAGCTTGCGGACGAGCGCCAGCGAAGCCTTGGGGTTGGGCGTCGCCGCGACGTAGTGCGGGACCGCGGCCCACAGGCTGGCGGAGGGCAGGCCGTCGGCCTGGCACGCGGCGTGCAGCACGCCCAGGATCCCGGTCGGGCCCTCGTACGAGGAGCGGCTGAGCCCAAGCCGTGAGATCAGCACGGGATCGGAGGCAAGTCCGGTGACCGACACCGGGCGTGTGTGAGGGACGTCGGCGAGCAGCGCGCCGAGGGTCACGACCAGCTGTGTGCCGAGCGCCTCGGCGAGCTCGACGATCACCTTCGTAAACGTGCGCCACCGCATCGACGGCTCGTGCCCGACCAGGAGGATCAGGTCACGCGGAGCCCGCGGGACGCGGGCCTCGTAGAGCTCGACCGACGGCCACACGATCTGGCGTGTCTCGCCTTCGACCATCTTGACCTGCGGGCGGGTCGCTTGGAAGTCGTAGAACTCCTCTGGATCGATCGTCGCGAAGCGCCGGGCGCCGAGGGTCGAGCCGACGAACGTCAGCGCGGTCGAGGCCGCGTCCGCCGCGTCGTTCCAGCCCTTGAACGCGCACACGAGCGCGGGGGCTCGCAGACGATCGGGTCGGTATTCCCACTCCAGTGGATGCATCCGGATCACCGTACATCATGAAACAGTGACCCCTGACCGTCTCACCAGCGCCACGGCTCGGCGTCCGGCCACGGCCGTGACGGCTGCGAGCGGCGCGAACGGGTCCACCGTTTCGCCGTCCGGGAGCGCCGGGACTATCAGCACGCTGCGACCCGGCGCCGACGTCAACGGCGTATTCGCGTGCACCCGCAAGGACCGGCTGAGCACCCGCACCGGTTCGCCATACCTCGCGCTCGAGCTGCGCGATGCGACCGGCACGATCCCGGCCAGGGCGTTCCGTGAGGCCGACGCCCTGGCGGGCCGGTTCGAGCGCGGCGATCTGGTGCGAGTGTCCGGGCGCGTCGAGCGATTTCGCGACGAGCTGGTGCTGGAGATCATGCAGATCGAACGCGCCGATCCAGGCGCCGCGGGCGCCGACCCCGCGGACT
>DATKFF010000247.1:0-2127 GCA_035511595.1 Solirubrobacteraceae bacterium
GCCGTGATCTCGCAGTTCTGGCCGGACGCGCCCCCGAGCCGGCGAAGCTTCCCGCAGCGGAACGCGGTGATGTCCGGAGTCGCGCTCGCGACCGTCGTGATCGAGGCGGCGCAGACGAGCGGCGCGCGGACACAGGCACGGTTTGCGCTGGCGCACGGACGCCCCGTGCTGCTGATGGAGCCGCTGCTTCAACAGTTGTGGGCGCGGGAGCTGGCCGGTCGCCCCGGAACCTGGGTGATCCGATCGCCCGACGAGGTCGCACCGCTGGTGGAGCGGCTGTCATCCACGGGCGCCCTCGTGCCCTAGGCGAGCCGATGCCCACGGTCCGCGAGCTGACCGCGCTGTACGAGAACTTCATGCTCGCGCCGCGAGCCGGGCCAGGCGTGTGCACCACATGCTTCAACCTGACCGACGGGTACACCCGCTGCTACGCGTGTTCGAATCACCCAAGCGTGATCGAAGTCGTCGCGCCGATCTCCTATAGCGTCGCCCACGAGCAGCTGCACCATGCGCTGGCGAGCTACAAGCGCATGAGCGGCGATGTCGCCCGCCGAACTGCCGTCCAGCTGGCCGCGGTGCTGTGGCGCTATCTCGACATCCACGAGTCGTGCGTCGCTCGCGCCGCCGGCACCGAGAGCTTCCCGGTCGTGACGACCGTTCCCTCGGGCGACTGCGAGCGCGACGAGCACCACCCGCTGCGGTCGATCGTCGACGAGCTCGTGGGCCCGACCCGCGATCGCCACGAGCGGCTCCTCAGGCGGTCCGGCGCCAACGTCGATCCCCGCGCGTTCGACGCGGACAAGTACATCGCGCTCCGAGCGCTGGATGGTGAGCCCGTGCTGCTGATCGACGACACCTGGACGACGGGCGCGAACGCGCAGAGCGCGGCCGCCGCCTTGCGTGCCGCCGGGGCCGGACCGATCGCGGCCGTCGTGATCGGCCGGCATGTGAACCGGGGATGGCACGACATCGACCGTCGCCTGCGGGCGCTGGAGCGGCCCTTTGACTGGCGGCGCTGCGCCCTGTGCCCGGAATCCAGCGGCGAGCTGGGGCTCCGCGCGACCGCCTAACCGGAAGCTGCGGCCCGAGCCTGCTCGACCGCCGCGGCGGCGCCGCCGTGCCAAGGCTCTCCGTGCCCGAACAGGAGGACCTCGGCTTCAAGCGGAGCGATTGCATCGAGCGACTCCGCGGCGAGCGCGTTCGACTCGTTCATCGCGTGCGGCATCAATTGTGGGCCTCGCCGGCCATTGACGGGGTTGTAGGCGCACATCGCGTCGCCGACGAACAGGGCGCCGTGGTCCGTGAAATGAAACACGCAGTGGCCGGCCGTGTGGCCAGGCGTGGGCACCGCCCGGGGGTGCCCCGGAACGTCGAGGACGTCTCCGTCTCCGAAGGTCTCGGCATCCTCCACCTTGGTCGGCCTTCCACCACCCGCCGAGATCACCGAAACGACCACCCGCAGCAGAGACGGACGCCAGAGATCCGGAACGATCTTGATTGGGCTGGCATCTCCGGACTTCGGCCCGGGCTTGCGCAGCGCGGGCTCATCGGCCGAATGGATCAGCACCCGGGCGCCGGCTTCGTGAAGCGCCCGCGCGACGCCGGTGTGATCTGCATCGGAGTGCGTGAGGATCACCGCATCGACGTCGCCTAGGCCGAACCCGAGCGACGCGAGGTCGGACTCGAGGGTGCCCTTGAATCCGGGCAGGCCGGCGTCGACCACCGTCAGCCTGCCTTCGTCCTCGACGACGTACCAGTTGACGAACCAGCTGCCGAGCCGGTGGACACGTGGCGCGATGTCACGTGTGGGCGCGATGGCGCGATCGTAGCTTTTCAGCGCTGCCGTCGTCGGAAAGCTACGCGGGCGTAGCTGTTCGTTAGGCTGGGCCCACAAATGCCCCTGACGCCGCCACCGACGCCGCCCGACGCGACTCCCAAGCCGCGCCGGCGTTACGCGCCACGGATGCCCCCGGCGGAGCGCCGCGAACAGCTGATCGATGCCGCCCTTGACGTGATCCTAAGGCACGGCTACGGCGGCGTCTCGATCGAGGCGATCGCGCGGACCGCGGGGGTCACCCGGCCGGTCGTCTACGACCACTTCCCCAACCTGGGGCGCCTCCTTCAAGC
>DATKFF010000248.1:0-3481 GCA_035511595.1 Solirubrobacteraceae bacterium
ACGCCGGCCACCCGCTCTACACCTACGCCGAGGACGGCGGCCCCGGGATGACGTTCTACGTCAACTTCTTCCAGTTCGGAGGCTTCTGGCCGGCGGTCAACGCCGCGGGCAAGGAAGTGAAGTAGCGCGCGGGCGACCGTAGTCGTACTCTCACCGGTCAGAGGCCGATGACCGGTGAGAGCGTCGCCTGGCGTGAACCGCTGCTGCCCCAACCGGGGAGCCGTGAGCCGGCGCCCGGGGAGCTCGCGCTGGTTCAGTCGTTCATCAACAGCCACTACGACCTGGAGTTCGAGCACGGCGCCGACCTGTTCGTCACGCCGGACGCGCTTACGCGCTGGCTCGAGCGCCGCGGGCTAACCGGTCGCTCGGCGCTCACCGACCGTGACACGGCCAGGGCGGTCGCGGTGCGCGAGGGACTGCGGGCACTCGCGGGCGGCGGCGGCGAACTCGCCGGCCTCAACGAGGCCGCGCGCGGCGTGGTGATCGAGCTGCGCCTTGGCGCCGACGGTCCGCGGTTCGTTCCCGGCGCGGGCGGCGGGCTCGACCGTGCGCTCGCGATCGTTTTGTCGATCGCGGCCCGGGCGATGATCGACGGCACCTGGTCGCGGCTGAAGATCTGTCCGGGCGATGACTGCGGATGGGCGTTCTACGACCACTCACGGAATCAGTCCGGCCGGTGGTGCTCGATGGCCGTGTGCGGGGGGCGCGCGAAGGCGCGCGCGCACTACCGACGTCGTCGCGACGAGGGCTGGTGAGGGGACTCGCCGCGCCGCTTTCGCTGGTGGGCGCTCGCGCCCGGCGCCGGCCCGGGCGGTGGCTCCCCATGGCGCTTGGGATCGCGCTCGCCGCCGCGTTCCTGGCGGGCGTCGCGGCGGAGGGAACGGTGGCCGCAGACCAGGGCGCGCGCGCGGTGCTCGCCGGGCTCTCGCCGCTGCAGCGGACCGTCCGCGTCACGTGGCAGGGGCCGGTCACGCCAGCCGTCGCTCCCGCCGCGCGCCGGCTGCTGAGCGGCCTCGGTCTCGGAGCGCAGACCCAGGTCGTGCTGCTGGGCCCGGTGCGGCTCGGAGGGGTCATTGTGCGTCCGGCCGCGATCGACCCGCTCACGCGCTGGCTTCCGGGAGCCGCGACGCTGCGGCTCGGCCGCTGCGCTGCGGCCTCCTGCCCGATGCTCGAAGCGGGCGGCGGAGCCGTTTCCCCGACACTTGTGACGGCGGGCGCGCGGATCACGGTGAGCCGGGCGTCGCCACTGGCGTCCGCGGTGCCGCTCGCGTTCAGCCCGCTCGCCTCCGGCGTACAGCCCGTGCTGGTCACCGGCGACGTGGGCGGGCTCGAGCGCCTGCCCGGGCTGAGCGGCGTCTACCGGACCTACAGCCGGCTCGCGCCGCTGGTTGTGGCCGGTCTTCGGAGCTGGCAGCTTCCGACCGTCGAGGAGCGACTCGCGCGCTCGGCCGCGGCGCTTCAGGTGAGCGGAAGCCGCTTCAGCCTGAGCGCGCCGTTCGACGGGCTCGACGCGGCACGCGCGCAAGCGAGCGCCGCACCTCGGCGGCTGTTGCTGGTGGCGGGCGGCGCCGCCGCGATCCTCGTTCTGTTCGTGCTCCTCGCGGCGGCCGGGCTGCGGCGTGATCAACTCGCCGAGCTTGACCGTCTGCGACGCGCGGGGGCACGGAGCGGCCAATGCCTGCTGTTCGTGGCCGCCGACTCGGGGTGGGTCTGCGCGGCCGCGCTGATCGCCGGCAGCGCGATCGGGGTTCTGGGCGCGGTCGTTCTGTCAAGCGCGTCGGGTGAGCCGGTCGCCGGCGTGCTCGCTCACAGCCTGCTGACGCCGGCGGCCGTGCTCGGCCTGGCCGGCGCGTGGATCGTGACCACCCTGCTGATGGTGGTGTCGACTCTCGCGCGTGACCAGCGTGTGCTCGACGTGCTGGCGATCGTGGCGGTCGCCGTCCTGGTGGTTGGGCTCACATCGAACCCGGGTGGCGACACGCTTCCCGCGCTGCTGGCGCCGCTCTCCTGTCTCGCCGCCGGAGTGATCACGTTCCGTCTCGCGGCCGCTGTACTCCGGCTCGGGGAGCGGGTCAGCCGGGACGGGGCGGTGCGCACCCGTTTGGCGTTCGTCGGTCTGGCCCGGGCACCGTCGCTCCCATCGGCGGCGATCGCTTTCGTCGCCGTGAGCGTGGGCCTCGGCGGCTTCGCGCTGGCGTACCGCGCGACGCTCGTGCGCGGCGCGGCGGACCAGGCGTCGGACCGGGTCCCGCTGGACGCGCTGGTGTCAGCGGGGCCCAACTTCGACCCGCCGCTCACGCTGGCGCCGCTCACGCGCTGGCGCGCTCTCGCCGGCGGACCGGTGTTGCCGGTGCGCCGGACCGACGCCGCCTACATCAACGGCGACACGACCGTCACGGTCCCGGCGCTGGGCGTGCCGGCCGACGGTCTGCGACTGATCCACGGGTGGCGCGGCAGCGACGGCTCCGCGCCGCTCGCGGTTCTCGCCCGCCGGCTTCGACCGCCCGGACCGGTCAGCGTCCCGGGGCCGAGCTTGCCGGCCGGCGCGGCGTCGCTCGCGATCCGCGCCTCGGCGCCGGCGACCGCGGTTGTCCTCACGGCCGCCCTCCGGGGTCCCGGCGGAGCGGTCACGCCGGTGACGCTCGGGACCGCCGGGCCCGCTGGACGCGAACTGCGCGCCCGGATCCCGCCCGGGCAGTGGGAGCTCGAGGCGCTCGAGCTGGGTGAGCCCACCGGGCTCGAGATCACCAACGCCCACCAGAACGCCGAGAACCCGGGCGCGAGCACGCAGCAGCAGTCGCTTGTCCGGCTCGGGTCGGTCCGGGCGCTGTCACAAACCGGGCACGTGCTGCTCGCCGCCTCGCTCGGCACCTGGCGCGCCGTTGGCGCGGCGGCACCTGCCGGCCCCGGTTCCTCCACGGCGGGCGCCGCGGTGACGTTCGACACGACCGGCCAGCCGGGCGTCGTACGCCCCCAGCAGCCCAGCGATACGAGGCCCGTGCCGGTGCTTGCCGACCCGCAGACGGCGGCCTCCGCGGGGCCCGCCGGGCGGCTGTCGCTGACCGTGGACGGGCTCCCGGTCCTCGCCCGCGTCGTGGGCGAGCTGCGGCGCTTCCCGACGCTGGCGCCCGACGCGGCCGGGTTCGTCGTGGCCGATGGAGCGACCCTATCTGCGGCGCTTGACGCGCAGCTACCGGGTCAGGGCCGGTCGGACGAGCTGTGGCTGAGCTCGGCCGACCCGGGGAGGCTCCGCGCCGCCCTCGAGCGGCCGCCCCTTTCAGCGCTGAGCTCGTCGTTCCGAGCCGACATCGAGCAGCAGCTGCGGACCACGCCGCTAGCTCGCGGCGTGCTCGGGACGCTGATCGCGGCGAGTGCCGTCGCCGCGGCGTTGGCCATGGTGGGGCTGCTGCTGGCGCTACTGGGCCCGGGTCGTGACCAGGCCGTCGAGCGCGACCTCCGAGAGCAGGGGATCGGTCCTGGC
>DATKFF010000249.1:0-4341 GCA_035511595.1 Solirubrobacteraceae bacterium
CGTCGGGGTCGAGCACAAAGGCGGCGTAGTAGCCCGCGTGGTAGCGCGGGCGCTCACCGGGCTCACCGTTGCTGCGGTATCCGGCCCTGGTCGCGTCTGCATGGAACCGGCGTACGTCTTCGTCCTCGCCCGAGAACGCTATGTGGACGTCTCGCGTCGGCTCGCCCGCGACCACGCTGAATGAGCCGTCCGACCCGCCGACGGCGAACCCCGTGCGGTCGGCGGCACGGCGCCGGATCGTGAGTCCCGCCGTGGGGCCAATCGTCGAGTAGAACGCGGTGGAAGCCGCCACGTCGTTGACGCGGATGACGATGTGATCGAGATTGCCCCGGGGGCGCTCACCCTCGCGGTGCACCGCTTCGAAGCTGTTGCCGGCTGCGTCTTTGAGGAACGCCGCGTAGTAGTCGGCGGCGTAATCCGGACGCGGGCCCGCCGGTCCGTCATCGACGAAGCCGGCGTCGAGGCCCGCGCGACCGAACCGATCAACGTGCGCGGGAGTCGGCGCGATGAACGCGACGTGGATCCGCCGAGCGATCGGGTGCTCGTCGTCGGTCTGCGTGAGGATGAAGTTCCCCCACCCCGAGAAGCTCGGCGTGCTCATCGTCTGCGCGAGCTCCAGCTGATCGAGCGCTGCTCCAATGGCGCGGGTGGCCTTCTCCAAATCGGGGACGCGAAGGGTGACGTGATCGAACACGCTGGCTCCTCAGATCGCTCTGCGTCCGCCGTCGGCGGCGACGGTCGCGCCGGTCATGTAGCTCGCCCGCGGCGAGGCGAGGAATGCGATCACCTCGGCGATCTCCTCGGGCTGCGAGGCGCGCTGCATCGGCGTCGTCTCTCCGAGGGCCGCGATGAACTCGGGGCCCGAGGGCGTCGAGGTGTAAACAGGGCCGGGAGCGATCGCGTTGACCCGGACCCCGCTGCCGCTGTACTCGGCCGCCCAGGAGCGTGTCATCGCCTCGAGCGCCGCCTTGGTGGCGCCGTACGCCGCCCCGCCGACGAGCCCGACGCCGCCCGCCATGCTGCTCATGTTGACGATGCTGCCGCGGCCTCTCGCCGCCATTCCGGGAGCCAGCGCCGCGACCAGCAGGAACGGAGCGCGGACGTTGCTGGCGAACATCCGGTCGAAGGCGGCGGGCTCGAGCTCCGCGGTTGGGGCGAAGACCGAGATCCCGGCGTTGTTGATCAGGATGTCGACCTTCCCGACGTCGCTCCCCAGGCGCTGCACGTCGCGGGTGTCGGTGAGGTCTGCGCCAACGAAGCTGGCCATCCCGCCCGCGGCGGTGATCTGTTCGACGGCGCCGGCGCCGCGTGCCGCGTCGCGGCCGTGAACAACGACCTCGGCCCCCTCCCGGGCCAGCTGTATCGCGACGGCCCGACCGATGCCCGAGGTCGCGCCGGTGACAAGCGCTCGTTGCCCCACGAGGTTGCCCTGATCAGTTGCGGACATTCGCGCTCCTTCGTTCGTCAGTCGTGCGGAGCATGCGCCGTGTGACCGAGCGTCGCATGGCACGCACGAGTGATCTTTTCAACAGTCGCGACGCCGTGACGCGCTATTCGCCGGCAAGCTGGGGCACCTCCCCCGTCCTGCGGACCGATCCGAGGCGGAGCACCGCGGGGAGCAGCACCGCCCCGGTGACGGCGACCGCGATCAGGATCGCCAGCGTGGGGCGCATCGCCGCGAGGATCCCCTGCGCTTCGCCGCCGCCGACGGCGGTTGTGTGACTGCTGATCACGGCGCTGACGATTGCTACCAGGACGGCGCCACCGATCTGGAAGCTCGTGTTGAACAGCCCCGCGGCGAGCCCCTGCTCTGCGTTGGCCACGCCCGCGGTCGCCTGGACGTTGAGGGCCGGAAAGCCGAGGCCCCAGCCGAGTCCAAGGACGAGCATGGATGGCAGGAGCATGCTCACGTACGTGAGGTGACGCGAATCCTCACGTAAGAACAGCGCGTAGCCGATCGCGAATGCCGTCAATCCGGCCCCGATCAGGGGCGCCGTGCCGAAGCGCCCGATGATCCGCCCGGCCTGCGCGCCCATGATCGGCAGGAGCATCCCCGAGGGCAGGAACGCGAGTGCGGTGTCGATCGGAGACCACCCCGCGACGTTCTGCACGTAGAGGGTCGCGAGGAACTGGAAACCCAGGTAGGAGCCGAAGTACAACATGGCGGCCACATCGGCGGAGACGAGCGTGCGGATGCGGAGGATCCCGAGCCGGACCAATGGGTGCGGCGACCGGCGCTCGGCGACCACGAATGCTCCAAGGAGCGCAGCGCTGAGTACAAGCCCGCCGACGGTTCGCCCATCAAGCCAACCGCGCGTGGGCGCTTGGACGACCGAGTAGACCAGGACGATCATCGAGCCCGTGACGGTCAGGGCGCCACGCAGGTCGTAGTGCCGGTGCCCCAGCGACGGCTCGTCGCCTGCTCGGAGCACGCGGGTCGCCGCGAGCAGCAGCACCGCGGTGAACGGGGCCGGAACCAGGAAGACGTAGCGCCATCCCAGTTCGGACAGCAGGCCGCCGATCACCAGGCCAAGCGAGAACCCCGCGGCGCCGGTGGCCGCGTAGGCGCCGAGCGCCTTATTCCGCGCCGCGCCTTCCGGGAACGTGGTGGTGAGGATCGACAGGCCGGCCGGGATCGTGAACGCCGCGGCGACGCCCTTGATCAGGCGGGCAGCGACCACCAGCGTCCCGTCATTGGCCACCCCGCCGAGCGCGGAGGCAAGGCCGAACACCGCCAGCGCCGCCAGGAACACCCGGCGTCGCCCGAGCAGATCCGACGCCCGGCCGCCCAGCAGGAGGAACCCCCCGTAGCCGAGCACATAGCCGGACACCACCCACTGCAACGAGGAGGCCGACATCCGCAAATGCGCCCCGATCGTCGGGAGTGCGACGTTGACACTCGATACGTCCATCGCGTCGAGGAACAACGCCCCGCACAGGACGGCGACCGTCGCCCGCAGGCGTAGATCCCATTTCTCACCGTGCGCGTCGGGCACGTTTGTCAGCTCGGAAGAACTCATGGCTCACTGCTCCTGTTCCGGTGTCGGCACTCCGAGATGCGACCTCGGAGTTTTATGCGGAGCAGTACAATAACAGCTTGCTAAGCTTTGTGTGCGAAATGGTAGAAAAACCTAGACAGCGCGGACGCCCCCGCTCCTTCGACCCGGCCGCCGCGCTCGACAGCGCGGCGGAGCTGTTCTGGGCCAAGGGGTTCGCCGACACGAGCCTGGATGACCTGAGCGCGGCGATGGGCATGGGTCGCCCGAGCATCTACAACGCATTTGGAGACAAGGGTGAGCTGTTTCTCCGCGCGCTCGAGCGCTACGGAGAGACCACCGCGTCCAGTCCGTTGCGCGCGATGAACGACCAGGATTCGATCCGCGGCGCCCTCGATGCCTTCTTCGGTCAGATCGTCGAGTACACGACGGCAGATCGCGCTCACCTGGGTTGCCTGCTCGACAGCGTCGCCCCGGTCACGGACATCCCTGCCGCGCGCCGGTTCGTCAACCAGAACCTGGCCGAGACCGAGGCGCAGATCGCCGAGCGTCTCTCGGCCGCCGTCCGCCGCGGGGACCTGCCGCCCGATTACTCGGCGGAGCGAGGTGCCCGCCGAGCCGTCAACGCGATCTTCTCGCTCGCGTCGCGGGCCCGTCTCGGGGCCTCTCGCGAGGAACTGCTCGCCGACGCCGCGGATGCGACATCGACGGTGCTGGAGACCCGGATCGGGCCGTGATTGGAGATCGCGCGTTCGTGCGATGCCCGCGTGTGCTTTAGGAGGACACTTTCACCAGGTGATCCACGACTGAGGTGAAACGACCGAGCACAGGAGGGTGAGATGGCATTCGCCGATTTGGAGAACGCGCTCAGCAAGACCAACGAGATCGAGCTCACGACCACCGGTCGAACCTCCGGGCGTGAGAGCTCGCGGATCGTCTGGTTCGTGCGGCAGGGCGACGACCTCTACCTGCTTCCCGTCACCGGGTCCGACAGTCAGTGGTACAAGAATCTGCTCAAGACGCCCCAGATTCGACTGGCCGCCCACGGAACCGAATCCGACGCGCGAGCGATTCCGGTCACCGACCCCGCCAGGGTCGACGAGGTCGTCGAGAGCTTTCGGGAGAAATACGGTGCGCGCGACGTCGAGTCGTACTACCCCAAGCACAACGTCGCAGTCGAAGTCCGACCGTCCTGACGGGACCTGATCCGGGGCGTCACGAGCGTCCCGCCGCCCGCCGCCGCCTGAGCGCTTCGCCGCCCGTCGGCACACAGCGCAACTTCAGCGCGCGACTCGGGATAGTGCGGTTGAGAACCACGAGGAGGCGCACATGAAGCGAAGGCTTG
>DATKFF010000250.1:0-2073 GCA_035511595.1 Solirubrobacteraceae bacterium
CCGCAGTCTCGCAGCACCTCAAGGTGCTCAAGGACGCTCGGCTGGTGCTGGACCAGGCGGTCGGCACGCGCCGGGTCTACCGCGTCGACCCGGACGGGCTCGCCGCGCTCCGCGCGGACCTTGAGCGTTTTTGGGGGAAGGCCCTCGCCGCCTATAAGGCGGTTGTCGAGCAACCCAATAAGGAGGCGGAATGAACACCCATACCCAGGCAACCGCGACGACCGTCCGCAGCGCAATCGTGGTCGAGGCCCCGATCGAGCGAGCGTTCAGCGTCTTCACCGAGGACTTCGACCGGGTCAAGCCGCGCGAGCACAACATGCTTTCAGTCGAGATCGCCGAGACCGTGTTCGAGCCGCGCGCGGGCGGTCGCATCTATGACCGCGGCGTCGACGGGAGCGAGTGCCAGTGGGCGCGGGTGCTGGCGTTCGAGCCGCCGAACCGCGTCGTCTTCAGCTGGGACATCAGCCCGCACTGGCAGATCGAGTCTGATCTCGAGCGGACCAGCGAGGTCGAGGTGCGATTTATCGCCGAGTCCCCCGAGCGCACCCGCGTCGAGCTCGAGCACCGCAATCTCGACCGCCACGGGGACGGCTGGGAGGCGATGCGCGATGCAATCGGCGGCGAGGGTGGCTGGCCGCTCTACCTCGAGCGGTTCCGAGCGGTGATCGCCGAGGGCTGAAACAGCGTCAGTCGCGCCGCCACGGGTCGGGCCAGCTGCGGGACCTCCACCCGTAGCCGCGCCGGGCGATCGCGAACCGGAAGAACAGGAAGATCAGCAGCGGCCACGCGAGCAACAGGAAGTGCGCCGAGCTCACCACGGCGACCACCAGCAGCAGCGCCAGGATCGGCAGGGCGAACGCCGGCGGTCGGAGCGAGTGCGGCCGGGGCTGCTCGTCCTCGGGTGCGCGTAGCCGCGGCAGGTCGCCGAACAGCTGATCCAGGTCTCCCCGCGTCGTCGCCGCGTACGCACGGGCCGTGCGTTCCTCGAGCTCGTCGGTCGTGAGCCGGCCGTCGGCGTGGTGGCGGCGCAGCGTCTCAGCGGCGCGCTCGCGCTCGGCGTCGGATGCCCGCAACCCCGAGCCCGAGCTCGTCAGGCCGAGCATTCGCAACCGCGTCAGCTCCGATGGATCGATGTAGGGGCGTCGCATAGTTGTTCTCCTTCCAGACTTGATCTGCGCTCAGGCGTCCTCTGCCTCGCCGAGCACGGTGTACACGCGCCGCCGCGCGTCGTTGAGGATCTCCCGCGTCTTGGCGATCTGCTCCTCGGAGCCGGTCCGGGCCACCTGGATGATCGCCGCGCCGAGCTGAAAGGCCGAGTCGCGCAGGTTCGACGTGTGGCCCTCGTCCTCGTCGGTGACCTCCTCCCACGGCGGACGGGCGAGCGTCTCGGCCTCCTCGCGCCCGGCGTCGGTGAGGGAGAAGCGCCGCTTGCCGCCCGATTCCTCGCCGGTGACGAGGCCTTCGTCTTCGAGCAGCTGCAGCGTCGGATAGATCGAGCCGGCACTCGGCCGCCAGACGCCGTTGGTGCGCGCCTTCAGCTCCTGGATCATCTCGTAGCCATGCATCGGCCGCTCGGTGAGCAGGGCGAGGATGGCCGCGCGCACGTCGCCGCGCCGCACCCGTGGACCGCCACGCCCGCCAAACGGCGGGCCCCATGGCCCAAAGCCGCCCCATGGTCCGCGCTGCCAGCCGCCCCGCTGCCCGCGCTCCGAACCGCCGTGGAAATACCTTTGCTGACTGAACATCTGGTCACCTTCTGTCGATCTGACGGGAGCTAACGCGATATATCGTAATCGTATCGGCAAAATTGTCAAGGGTGTCGTCACGCATCCCTCGTGCGACGATTTGCGGTCCGGCGAAACGCGTAGGATTGACGCGCGGGTGCGAGCTTTGTGGGGTGGAGCGAGTGGGATTCTTCGGACGCGGCGGGAAAGAGCAGGAGGAGTCGCTAGCTCGCATCGAAGCGGGCGGGATACCCGCAAGCGCGGAGGCGCGGCTGAAGGCGCTTGGGGCAGACGCGTCCCTTTTCACTAGTGGGTTGTCGGTGAAGGAATTCGCGCTGCTGGACCGGAT
>DATKFF010000251.1:0-12528 GCA_035511595.1 Solirubrobacteraceae bacterium
CGTGCTTGAAGACGTAGAACTCCTCGTGGATCGTGAAGCTCGCGGGGAGCGACCGAGTCGCTGGCGTGCGGCGGTCCTCGACGATCAGCCGCTGCGTACTCGGCGTCGGGTGATGGCTGAACTCGGCGCCGATCAGCGCGATGTAGGCCGGCCAGTGGTGGAAGGTGTCCGTGGCGGAGTGAAAGCCGACGAGGCCACCTCCGTGGCTCACGAAAGTGAGCAGCGCCTGCTTGTCGGTCGGGCTGAGCGGGAGCTCGCCGCTCGTCAGCAGAAACACCACGGCCGAGGCGCTCTTCAGCGCCGTCGGCGTCAGGTTCGCCGCGCCCGGCAGGAACACGACGCGGTAGCGGCCATCGGCAGCCGCCACCCGGCGAAGCGCGGCGATCGCCCACGGGATCGAGGCGTGGTGAAAGCCCAGCGTCTGGGTCAGCACGAGCACCGTCCGGACCGGCCCCGTCGTCCTCGCAAACGACGCGATGTGCGTGCTGGATTTGCCGGCCGATCCTCCGCAGGCGCCAACCGAGAGGATCACGGCTGCGGTCGCGGCGATCGAGAGGACGCCGCGGGCCACGCGACGTGTGCGCCGGTCGCAACTGGCCATCTCGCAAGTCTAGGGACGGCGGTTTCCGCCGAACGCGGCGCCGTCCCCGGCCGTCAGCCGGGCGGCGCCGTCTGGCTGAGGACCGCGGCCAGCGCGACCGCCGCGAACAGCAGGCCCACCTCGATCGTGAGCGTTCGGCGGATGGTGGCCACCGGCGCGCCGGCGACGATTCGCGGTACCACCGACCGGTGGTGGTAGGCGCCGATCATCAGAGCGCCGACCGCGACGGCGCTCTTTGCGAGCAGTGTGATCCCGTAGCCGCTGGTCACGAGCGACGAGACGGCCGGCAACTCCCGCAGCGCGACGTACAGACCGCCGAGGGCCAGGACCACGACGGTTGGGACCGCGAGCCGTGAAAAGCGCAGCAAGGATGCGCGAACGACCGCCTCCCGCGCGGCGCGGGGCAGGGGACGCACGACCCCGGCGAGGATCACGAGTGCCACGAGCGCCCCGAGCCACAGCGCCGCGGCCACGAGGTGCGCGAAATCGGCGACGAGCGCCAGCGTCCCCCGGGAGGCCGGATGGCTTGCCCAGCTGATGCCGAACGCGATGCCGAGCGACAGCAGCCCGGCGATCATGAGCAGCGGCTCGCGTCTTCGCGGCGTAACCCAGGCGCCGACGAGCAACGCAAGCACAGCGAGCCACGCAAAGGTCATCAGCGTCCACGCCTGTCCAAGGTGAGTTCCGGTCCGGATCGGCAGGATCAGGGCGTGGGTGAAGTTCACCAGGCCGCCGCCTCCCACGATCGGGTAGGCGCCGACGAGGAACCCGAACAGCCCCGCGTGCAGCGCGACCGTCGCCCCGATCACACCCGCCCAGATGGCAAGGCGAGCGTCCGGCGCATCCGCTTCCCGGCTGGCGCGTGCGGCTGGAGCCAGCACCAGCGCGCGGAACGTCAGCGTGCCGCCGGCCAGGATCACGCCGACAAACTCGAGCCAGGCGAGCAGCTGAGGCGCGACCGGAACGCTGACCCCGCGCGCCGGCGCGGGCGCCAGCGCCTTGGCCCTCACCCCAAAGGTCCAGACACCCTCGGTGACGTGGCCGTCGTCGCTGGCAACCATCTGCCAGCGCACCGTGTAGCTGCCGGCGCGACCAGCTCGCAGGGGGACGATCACCACGTGGCCGACCACGCTCGGTGGGCCGGCCAGGTCCTGGCCACCCGGTGTGAGCACGGCGACCTTCGCGTACCGTGGGACCACATCCTCGTCGTACACCAGCCTCAGCTCGTGCGGGGGCGCGCCTAGAACCGATTCAGGCCCAGGGACGGATGACTCGAGGTACGCGTGGGCGCCCGCGGCCGCCGGGAAGCCGAGCAGCACCAGCGCGACACCGGCGATCAGAGTCCGGCGCAGCGCCGCACCTGTGGTCATGAGGCAGCCGCCACCGGAATCGCGATCAGCGCCAATGCGAACCCGGCCAGTGGCAGCAGCGCGATCGGGATGAGCGGCGCTCCGCGACGCCGCAAGCGCACGAGCTCGAGGATCCCCGCCGTGATCAGCAGGCTCCCCATCGCGAGGTGCCAGCTGTCACCCGGCGTCGAATGGATCTGCTCGTGGACGATGAACAGGGCCCCGGTGCTCAGATACGCGACGGGCAGCACTGCGTCGAGCCACGGCCGCTCATAGACGCCGCGCCGACGCGCCAGCTCGAGCGCCCCCGCGGCAAACAGAATGTCGCCCCACAGGAAGTGGATCAGCATGTCGTGCACGACGTCGGCGAACACGGTCGTCGCCCATGCACCCGCTCCACCGAGCATCAGCCCCCAGGGGACCACCAGCGACCGCGCGCGCCTGGGGCGCCCGTCCCGACCGGGGACCGGCAGGTACTCCTCGAGGACGATCACCAGGAACAGGGCCCCGAGAGCCCAGTGTCCGCGGGCGATCTGAATGTGGGGAAGCGTCACCTGGGGCGGCTCCGGTAGAAGAGCCAGGCGCCGACGAACATCAGCAGCAGCGGGGGCTGGTCCAGGTCGTAGGCGATGTGGACCGGGTTGAGTCCGTAAAACTCGAGGCCGCGCACGAGCGCCCACACGACCCCGGCTGTGATCAGCAGGGCCGCAACGACGACCCGGGACCGAGCGGCGGCACGGGTCCAGCCACCGACCGCCGCATCGCTCGAGTCCGTGACCGCGATGTCGCTTGCGCCGACCTTGCGCACCTCGGTCGTGGCGCTGTCTACCGCCGACTCAAGTCGGTCGCTACGCAACGGCCACTATCTGCGATCGAGCATCCGGAGGGCCGCTCGAACGCTACCAGGGGGTCAGGCTTCGGCGGCTGTTCCCCCGCGGGCGGCAACCCGCGTGACTGCGCCGGTGGTCCTCGAACGCGCTCGTTTCTTGTTCTCGCCGCGGAGCAGCTGGCGCATGCGGTTGAAGTCGGCGTCGGTGAACTCGAGCTGGGTTGGGTCGGTCGTCTCGATGAAGTCGATCAGCGTCTGAGCGAAGCGCACGGGACTGTGTATCTGGGGGAAGTGCCCAATGTCCTCGAACACCTCGAGGCGGCTGCCCGGAAGACTCCGGTGTGCGGTTGTCGCATGCTCGACCGGGATCAGCGGATCGCGGCTACCCCAGATGATCAGCGATGGCAGCAACGCCGCCAGGTAGAGCCGATCGGTTGCGCTGACCCGCTGGCCCGTGATGTCGAGCACGGCGCGCAGGCTGTGGATGAACGCCTGCCGAGCGCCGGCGTCCGCCAGCGACGCGTACCCCTTTGCCATCTCGGCCAGGTCGGGACCAGCCCGGAGCCCGACCCGGCCGAGCAGCTGACCGACCGCGCCGCCAAGACCCTGGAGGCTCTCATTGGCGATCAGCGGTAGGACCAGCTCGGAGCCGGGCAAGGTGGCCGCGCGCAGCAGCGGATGGACCTCGCGCCCGAGCCCACCGCTTGAGACCAGCACGAGCCGCTCGGCAAAGGGCGGGTACTCGTAGGTGAACTGCATCGCCACCCCTCCCCCAAGCGAATGCCCGACGATGGTGGCGCGGCGGTGGCCCAGGACGACGAGCAGATCGCGCACGCTGGCCGCGAACGCGCCGAGCGAGTAGTCGCCCCGCGGCTTGTCGGACCGCCCGTGGCCAAGCAGGTCCGGCGCCACCACGGTGTAGCGCTCGGCCAGCAGCGGCATCACCTGGTCCCACTGCTCCGCGCAGCCGGCGATCCCGTGGATCAGGACGACGACGGGACCCTCGTCCCCAGCGACCCGGTAGCTGACCCGGTGGCCGTGCAGGACCACCTGCTCCTCGCGCGGCTGGAGCTCCGCGAACCTCCGCCTGCCGCGGCTCTTGACCGGGCCGGCCTTGCTCGTCGTCGGGGTCGCCGCTGCGGGCATCTCGTCTCCTTGGCCGTGGCGGATCGACCCATGAGCGACCGACCTCGCCACGCAGTAGTACCCGCTTGGACAACTCCGGTCACATCCGTCAGCGGGCGCGGCGGGGACGGGCCACCCTTATTGGATGACGACGGAGCGGTGAGAGGCGCCTAGCGTGGGCCTTGATGCTCCGCACGTATCCGTCCGCTTGGCTGCTCCTCACCCTGCCGTTCCTGTCGTCCGTCGTGATCAGATCCGTGCCGTGCCTCTGGGGGTGGGCGACGACCCTGAATTGGTTGACCCGGCCCCTTGGGACGGTCGGTCTTGTCTGCCTGTTCGGCGGCATGTTTGGACTGATCCCGTCTCCCTACGCGCTGCCTGTGGCGATCGCCGGAGGCCTGGTCTCGGGCTACACGGTCTTCTCGTTGCGTGGAAAGGGGAACGGGAGCGATGGAGGCGACTGGCGACGCGGGGCCCCACCTCCGGACGAGCCCCCTCCCCCTCCCGTCGTCGGCGGTCCCATCGACTGGCAGCTGTTCGACCGTCTGCGGACACGATGGGAGCGCGAGCCGGTTAGCCGCTGCTGAAGCGGGCACCTTCCCTGCGCGTCACGGTTAGGCGTCAGGGCATGGTCGAGAAAGTGGCCACATAGTCCAGTTTCTCGACCATGCCCCGTCCGCTCCCCGCGGTGCCGCGCGCTTGAGGCTCCGCCCGCCTGCGGAGCACCACCGGCAGCCGCTCATCCGTCGCTGCCAGAATCCGCCTCGTCTGAGCTGGCAGCCGCGCGCTCGTTCGGACTGAGGGCCTGCAGAAGAGGATCGGCGGCGCGGCGCAACTGCCGCACCCCCTCATCCAGGCGAGCCTTTGCCCTGCTGGCCTGTTCGTCCCCGGTTGCTCTGAGGGCGCGGGACAGCTGGAGTGCCACTCGCTGGGCGCTTTCCAGGAACGTCCGCGGCACCGTTGAGTCGATCAGCACGGGCGTGCTGATGAGAAGCATCAGCGTGTAGGTCCGCAGCTCCCCGGAGGCCTCATCGGAATGAGCCCCGGGCTTGGACGCGTGCGTGATCGCGTCTCTCGCCCGCACGGCCTGAGCAAGCACCACCGCCGCTTGGGCGGCGATTGCCCGCGACTGATTCCTCAGCTGGCGAATACGAACCACCCGATCGACGATCAAAACGGTCAGGAGCAGAACCAGCAGCCCCGACAGCACCGAGGAGCTGAAGGAGTGCCGCGACCAGTAACCGCTGACCGACCCGACGCTCGCGTCGAGAATCACCAGCGCCGCCGTGACGGCCAGCACCGCAAGCGCCCATGACCACGCCAGCCAACCGCCCGACAACGCCAGCCACCGCTTCAGCACGGTCGCATCCTAGGCAGCCGACGCCGCCATCTGGCCGGCGCCGGCGCCTCCGGGCCCGGCCTTCAACCAGATGACTGATCGGCCGTCACGACGCGGTCGGCCGCGTCGTCACACTCGCCCTGCCGGTGCAGAGCGGGATCCCGGGCGAACCGCTCGGCGACGCGAACCACCTCCTCACCGAGCAACCGCAGCTGCTCCTCCACCATCTCGTCTTGAACCGCGCCGGACTCGGCGAACACTCGTGTCGCCTGGGGAACCGGAACCACATAGGGAACAGCCCACCCTCGTAGCGAGCGCACGGAGAATTCCATCGTGTTGACCACCTGCAGTCCCTGCGTTCCTCCGGCGGCGCTGATCAAGCCGATGACCTCGTCGTGGAGGTACGGCGGCTCGCGTCTCCCGAGCATGTGCAGCCAATCGATCGCGTTCTTGAACGAGCCCGATACCGATCCGTTGTACATCGGGCTGCTCCAGAGCATTCCGTCCGCCTCATAGCAGGTGTCGATCAGCGTCTCGACGGCACCGGGCGGGTCCGCCTCCAGCTCGGGGCTGTACATCGGCAGCCCGAGCTCCCGCAGGTCCAGCAGCTCGACCGACGCGCCGGCCGTCGCCGCGCCTTCGACCGCAACGGCAAGCGCCGCTCTGCTGCGGGACGCTTCACGAAGCGAGCCTCCGAGACCCACGACCTTCAGACCTGGCACCTCCACAGCCTCCTACTTAAACTTGCTCCCCGCAAGGCGGAGGCCCTTCACACGAGGCGGGGAACGTTCGATCCAGGCCTTGCGGCCAGGGCTCCGTTCCCCAAGCGCTCCACGTCAACGTCATCGAGCGACGTGACCACGAGATCCGCGCTCGCCCTGGCGAGCATCTCGGCGTCGTCGGAGCGGGCCACGCCGAGCGCGGCCATGCCGCCGGCCTTCGCTGCCTGGATGCCGGAAACCGCGTCCTCGATCACGAAGCACCGCTGTGGCGCAGCGCCCAGCTCCGCTGCTGCCGTCAGGAAGATCTCCGGGTCGGGCTTGCCGTGGGCAAAGTCCCGCCCGGAAACGTCGGCATCGAAGAGCGCCAGCAGGCTCAGCCCCGGAGTCACGAAGTCGTAGCTGCGACCCTGCGCCTCAGCAAACGTGTCGAGGCGGATCTGCCGGAGGAACAGCCTCGCGTTCTTGGACGACGAAGCTGCAGCGACCCGGATCCCAACTGCCCGCACGGCGAGGATGAAGCGCAGCGCGTCGGGGTAGGCCTCGAACTCCCCGGCCTCGATCATGCGAATCACCGTCGATTGCTTGAGATCGGCGTACGCGCCTAACCGGCTGTCTGCGTCCGGCACGTTGAAGTAGTCAAGCGCAGCTCGGGCGCCTGTCATGCGCGGCTTGCCCGACATGATCTGTTCGTAGACCTGCGGCGTGAAGCGCTCGGGTGCCCAGCTGGTCTGATCCCGAATCCCGCGCCAGTCGCCTTCCATCAGCTCCCTGAGCGACTCGCGCCAGGCGCGCTCGTGCGGGGAGTCGACGAGCACTCCGTCCACGTCGAAGATGGCGCCTTCAAAACCTGATGGCATTTCCGACGTCCTGTTTCTTCCGACCGGCAGCGGGGGCTGGTTCAAGCGTGAAGGTGCAACGGCCTCCGGGGAAGAGCTCTTTAGCGTTGCCACCGGCCGCGACCTCGATTCTCTCGCCGAGCCCCTCACTGGTAACGCTCAGTTCCCGCCCTGCGAGGTTCACCCGAATGGGAGTGCCGCGGACCTCCATCCGAAATGAGATGCCGTCGAGTCGGTCGATCAGTCGCGGCGAGAACGACAGAAGGTCCCCTCGGGTCTCGGTGCCGAGATAGCCGCGCTGAACCAGATCCAGCGTGCCGGCCATGACCCCGAGGTGAATGCCCTCCTGGGTCGTGCCGCCCTGCACATCGCCGACGTCGCTCTCGAGCGCGACGAGGAAACGCTCCCAGGAGCTGTCCGGGTCGAGCGCCGCCAGGACGGCTGCGTAGGTGACGAAGCTCAGAGTGGAGCCGTGCGAGGTTCGGCGGTCGTAGTACTCGACATTCTGGCTCGTCGCGTCCGGCGCAAGTCCGTAGCCGAGCCTGCCGAACACCTCGCGGAGCTCATCCTGGTCGAACAGGTAGAAGAGCATGACCGTGTCGGCTTGCTTGGCGATCTTGTAGCGGTTGGGGTCGTCGCCCTCGGCCCTCAGGATCCGATCGAGCCGTTGAACGTCACGGCCGTACCGCTCGCGGTAGGCGTCCCAGTCGAGCTCCGCAAGCCGGTCCCATCCCTCGAACTGGCTGATGATGCCTTCGCCGTGGAAGGGGACGAACATCCTGCGGCTCATCCGCTCCCACCTCACGATCTCATCGTCGGTGAGGCCGATCTTGGCTCGGAGCGCATCAGCGGCACGGGCCGGCAGCAGCTCGAGCACCGTCTGGGCGACGTGGCAGAGCCACGCGACCATGACGTTGGTGTACGCGTTGTTGCGCAGGCCACCGTCCGGCGCGCCGGGATAACGCTCGTGAAACTCGTCCGGCCCCATCACTCCGTGGATCTCGTACCGATCGCGCTGGAGGTTGTACTTCGCGAGCGAGGACCAGAAGCGCGCGATCTCAAGCATCATTTCGGCGCCGTAGTCGACCATGAACTCGGCGTCCCCAGTCGCCTGGTAGTAGCGCCAGACGTTGTAGAAGATCGCCGCGTTGACGTGGCGCTGGTTGTGACTGAGGTCGGGCTCCCACCGCCCGGAAAGCGGATTCAGGTGCACGCGCTGCGTCTCCTCCTGGCCGTCGCTTCCGCTCTGCCAGGGGTACATGGCGCCGCGGTAGCCGGCCATCTGGGCCGCGCGGCGGGCCTCTTCAAGGCGGCGTACCCGGTACTGCAGTAGCTCCCGGGCGACGTGCGGCAGACGCGTGGTCAGGTAGGGAAAGACGTACAACTCGTCCCAGAAGACGTGGCCCCGGTAGGCCTCGCCGTTCAGCCCGCGAGCGAGAATGCCGGCATCCAGTTCAGTGGTGTGTGGTGAGCACACCTGCAGAACGTGCGCGATGTGGAGTCGAAGCAGCAACTGGACGCGGGCGTCCCGCGGCAAGGCCAGGTCGCACCTGTCCCACAGCTCGTCCCAGGCTTGGAGGTGCTCGTCAAGCCCGCGCGCGAATGCGGGGTAGCCACGGACCGACCTTCCCGCACTGCCCAGCGGCTCGCTGATCGCCCGGTCACGCGACGTGTAGAAGGCGACCATCTTCTCGACGCGCATCGGTACGCCCTCCTGGGCGTCGAAGCTGAGGACGTGTTGGATGTAGTCCTCCATCTGGTGCAGATCGGGCTGGGCTTCGACCGGCCGGTCGCCGGAGAAGGCGCGGGTCCGCGCGGCTAGTGCGACGTAGATCCGCGACTGGCGGGTCCGCGCCATCAGCGCGATCACCTCGGGCCCAAAGGTGCGCGGGAGCGTCGGCTGCAGGTGGCGTCCCTCGAGCTCCTGATAGCGCTCGACGCCCGCATTGGTGATGCGAGCGTCGAGGGCGGAGATGATCTCGAGCCGCCCGGACCAGTTCTCTGGCGTGAGCGTCCATTCGATCCCGGCCTGGTGTGCGTGCGCCATGCTGACGAAACGGCGGCTGCGCAAGCTGGTCTCACGACCGCGCTCGTCGCGAAAGCGCAGCTTGCGAGCCACGACCGCCCCACGGATGTCGTACTCGTGCCGATACGACAGCAACTCGAGCTCGTCGAACCGCAACTCCTCCTCACCCTCGATCCGCAGCTTCAGCACTGCCCAGTTCGGCAGGTTGACCAGGTCCTCGTTGAGCACCGGCATCCCGCCCATGATCGTCGTCTCACGGTTGTAGCCGCCATGGACGTAGGTCCCCGGGTAGTGGACGCCGTCGGCGTCCTCCCACTCGGCGAACCCTCGTGTGCAGAAGTAGCCGTTGCCGGTCGATGTCAGCGCCTCCCGCAGGCCCTCGTCCGAGGGCTCGTAGGCGTCGTAGGCGATCGTCCAGTCGGTGCTCATCGCATAATCAACGATGGACCGGGTGCGCGGGTTGCGGATCCGCGTATCGGGCGGCGACGTCGGCGGTCGGGTTCGCGAGCGTCTTCGCGGCCTGGACCAGCGTGAGGTGCGTGAAGGCCTGCGGGAAGTTCCCGATCAGCCGCTGGTTGGGGACGTCGTACTCCTCGGAGAACAGGCCCAGGTCGTTCCCGAGCGACAGCAGGCGCTCGAACAGTTTCCGGGCCTCATCGGCGCGTCCGTTCATTGCAAGTGCCGTGACGAGCCAGAACGAGCAGGCCAGGAACTGAGCTTCGCTTCCGGGGAGTCCGTCGTCCGTCGCGGTGGTCGAATAGCGTGAGATGAATCCGTCGTGGCCGAGCTCGTCGCGCAGCGCGTCGATCGTGCCTGTGACCCGCTCGTCGGTCCCGGGCAGGAACCCCACGATCGGGATCGTCAACACGGCGGCGTCGAGTTCCTTGGATCCGTAGTACTGGGTGAACGTCTTTCGCTTCGGGTCGTACCCCTTCTCGGTCACCTGCTTGTGAATTCGCGCGCGGATTCGCTTCCAGCGCGCCAAGGGCGCGTCGAGCTCGAACCGCTCCACCAGGCGCACCGCGGAGTCGAAGGCCAGCCACGCCATCACCTTCGACTGCACGAAGTGCCGGCGCGGCCCGCGGACCTCCCAGATGCCGTCGTCCGGCTTCTCCCACGCCGTTTCGAGGTACTCGACCAGCGCGCGCACGCGCGGCCAGCTGTTTACGTCGATGCTCCCCGTGACCATGCTGGTCGCGTACGCGACGCCGGCGACCTCGCCGTAGACGTCGAGTTGGAACTGCTTGGCGGCCGCGTTGCCGACCCTCACCGGATGCGAGCCCTCATATCCCGGGAGCCAGTCGAGCTCGGTCTCTTCAAGCTGGCGCTGGCCCTCGGTGCCGTACATGATCTGCAGCTTCGAGACGTCGCCCGCCCCCGCGCGAAGCGCCCACTGCCCGAACGCGAGCGCCTCGTCGACGTAGCCGCCCTCGAGCAGGGCGTCGAGCGTCAGCACGGAGTCGCGCAGCCAGCAGTAGCGGTAGTCCCAGTTGCGCACGCCACCGAGGTCTTCCGGCAGCGACGTCGTCGGGGCGGCGACGATCGCTCCCGTCTGCTGGTCGGTGAGCGCCTTCAGCGTGATCAGGGAGCGGAGCACCTCGTCGCGCCACTCGCCGCGGTAGGTGCATCGGGACGACCAGTCCCGCCAATACGCCTCTGTTCTGGCGAGGGCGGAATCGGGGTCCTCGACCGCCGGAGACTCACCGTAGGACGGGTACCACATGAGCGAGAACCGCTGGCGCACCCCTTCGCGGACGGTGAAGTCGGCCACCGTCGTCAGGTCCTCGCCGTGCGTCTGTGCGGTCGTCGAGAGGTGGAGGGCGTTGGGGCCTCCGAGCGCGAGGATCCCGTCGGCCGTGCGCTCCACCCACGGAACCAACGAGCCGTAGTCAAGTCGCGCGATGAACTGCATGTGCATCGCCACCTCTCCGTGCAGACCCTCGACGATCCGCACGAGCTGCGGTGCGCCACCGTCGCGCAGCGGCATGAAGTCGATGACTCTGGCCGTACCCGTGTCGGTCTCGAAGTCGGTCTCCAGGATCAGGGTGCCGTCGCGGTAGCGGCGGGATACGCGGCGCACCGGCGCGGACGGAGACAGCAGCCAGCGGCCGTTGTCCTCGTTACCAAGCAGCGCGGCGAAGCAAGCCGCCGAGTCCGTGCGTGGAACGCACAGCCAGTCGATCGAACCGTTCCGTCCCACGAGCGCGCTGGTGCGGAGATCACCGATCAGTGCGTAGTCTTCAATCTTCACTTGCTCCTCCTTCGGGTGGGCCACCGGGGATCGTGCGCTGGTCGGGAGGACGGCCGACCATCTGTGACGCTACGCCTCAGGCGACGCACTTCCTAGCCCTTCGGCGTGGGCACGCCAGAAGCCCGGGATATGGCGAGCTTTTCCCTCGGTGCCGACCCGATCGGTGATGATCTCCCTGTGGGATCGGACGAGGTGCTTCGGATCCGACGCTCGACGCGCAAGACCGCACTTTGGGCGGTGGGCGCCGCGATCCTGACCGCGGCTTCGGTCGGGCTCCTTTCTGAGAACCTCGGTTACAAGATCGCCGGTGTGATCGGGCTCCTGCTGTTTGGGGCCGCCACCGTGATGCTGCTGGTCCGCCTCGTAAGGCCGCGTGACCTTCTGCGTGCCGGGCCGGTCGGGATCGACCAGCTCGCTGTCCGACCGCATGTCACAGTCGCGTGGGCGGAGATCACGGACATCGAGGTGATCAACCGCGATCATCGGGTCAAGACGGTTGGCATCACCGTGCGTGATCCGTCTCGGCTCCCGCACCGGGGGCAGGTGTCCGACGTCGCACAGAGCCGCTGGTTCGGGCGGGTGGTGAAGGTTCTGCTTGGCGGCGTGCAGCTGCTGGCGGAGGGCCCGACCGGGGCCAGCGACGCGCTCGACACCGTTCGGGCGGACGTCGACCTCAAGGCGACATTCGAGATCTCGACGCTGGGCTGGCCGGTCAGCACCGAGCGGGCGGTCGACCTGCTCCGGGCGCGCTGGATCGTCGCAGGCGGCCAACCGTCGAAGCCGCCCGAACACGCGGACGACGAATAAGCGGCCGCAACACGCATTGGCACGGCGGCCGATGGCCCCGGTCGGCCGGCGTTATGGTCCTGTGGGTGGAGAGGCCGCTTGCCCTGATTGAGTTCCCCGCCGATGATCCAGACCGCGCGCGGCGGTTCTGGTCGGAGCTACTCGGCGTCGAGCTGGCCGAGCGCAGCCAGGCCGAGGGCCGCGGCTGGCAGACACACGCCGGGGACCCCGCTGTCGGCATCCACGAGCGCGGCACCGGTCCCGGCGACACGGTCTCGCTGCCCTATTTCACGATCGCTGACATGGACGCGGCACTCGGCCAGGTCAGGTCCCTGGGCGGGAGCGTCATCCATTCCGGATCGCGGTGGGCGATCTGTCGGGACTCCGAGGGGAGCCCGTTCGGGCTGGCCCTCGACTCCGAGCCCTCGTAGCGCTGCCCGGCGAACCCGCGTGCGGCGCGCGGCCGCCAGGCGCCGGCGGCTCTAGCTGCTCCTCCTGGAGTGAGTTCTTGCAAACATTGTCGCTGGCGGGATGGGGATTCGATGAGGCACGCGGACGGAACGCTGACGTCGCGCTTCTATGCGCGAGCCCGGCCGATGTGTTGGCTGGCGCTCGTATTCGTGGCCGCCTCATTGTGGGTGCTGGCGCCTGCGGCCGCGATCGC
>DATKFF010000252.1:0-2030 GCA_035511595.1 Solirubrobacteraceae bacterium
GAGGTCAGGTCGGGGCAGTCGTCCTCTCGCCCTACATCGCTCCGGGCACCCAGAGCGACCAGTGCTACAACCACTACTCGTTCCTGCACACGGTCGAAGACCTGTTCGGCCTGCCGTACCTTGCGGAGGCCGCCAAGGACAACTCGAACCAAGCCGGCGGCGTGGAATCGTTCGGCAGCGACATCTTCACGAATCCGACCGGGGCCGACCGGAGCGACCGGCCCCACCGGCCCAAGCGCCGCGGCCGGTCCGGGCTGCGAGATCACCGCCCCGCTTGGAGTGACCGGGCCCTAGTCCGGCACCGGGTTGCTGCGGGCCCACCACCGGGATTACGATCAGGCCATGCAGATCGAATCCGAGATCTCCGTCGCGCGGCCGCGCGTCGAGGTGTTCGACTACATCGCGCACGCCGAGTACCTGCCGCAGTACGTGACCGACTTCGCGTCCGTGAGCCAGGTCTCCGACGGGGAGCCGGGAGTCGGGACGCAGTACAGCTACAAGATGGGCCGAGGCGCCGAGGGCACGTTTGAGTGGACACGGTTCGAGCCCGAATCGCGCCTCGCCTGGCACGGCCCGGCGGTCAAGGCCGGGCCCGGATCGATGGAGCCGGCGGGCTGGTGGGAGCTGACCGAAACCTCGAACGGCACCAACGTCAAGCTCGTGATGGCGCCGACGCCGGGCGGCCTGTTCAAGCTGCTCGCGCCGTTCATGTCGGCCGGCATGCGCAAGGGCAACGAGAAGGCGCTCGAGCGGCTCAAGCAACAGCTCGAGCACGGTTCGGCGGCCTGACGCTCGTCGCAGTCACCGATCACGCGGCTTCACGCTTTCGCCAGCGGGTGCGCGGAACGCTCGACGCCAAGGCCGAGATCGCGAGCCGGGTGGCCCGCGCATACGCGGCCGGCGACGTCGAGCGAGCCGAGCGCGGCACGCTGCTCGTGCACGACACCGAGCGCCGCGACCTCGTGTATGTCTGTCGTCGGGAGGGGTCGGAGCTGGTCGTGATCACGCTCTGGGAACAGGGCGAGGATGCGCTCGTCCCGCGTCGCTTCACCGATGCGCTCCGCCGCGACGATCACGTCGTCGGCGAGGACTGATCACAGCGCCGCGGCCAGCTCCTCCGGCGTCGTGACCGGCGCCTGACAGACGAACCGCTCACACACGTACGCCGCGGCGTGCCCGTCGACGAGCTCTCGGCCCTCGAGCAGCGGAACGCCGCCGAACGGCTCATCGTCGGTGGCCTGCGGCACCGGGGTCGAGGCGCCTGCCACCACCACGTGGGGATGGAACTCGCCGCGCACGACTCGTAACAGCGGGTCCGCCTCGGTCTCGGGTCCGACGATCGCCACCTCGCGGACGGGGGCCACGTAGAAGTCGGCGGCGCGGAGCAGGTGCCCGAACGCCGACGGATGGCGCGAGGCGAGCGGGAACAGCAGCCGCAGGACGCCGAGCGCGTGACGCTCGTACCTGCCCTCGCCTGACAGCAATGCCAGCCGCAGGAGCGCGAGCGTCGCGGCCGAGTTCCCCGACGGGATCGGCGAGTCCTCGAGGTCCTTGCGCCGCACCGGCAGCTGCTGGTCGCCCTCGGCGGTCGTGAAGAAGCCGCCGCGCTCGGGATCCGCGAAGCGCTCGATCAGCCGGTCGGCCAGCGCCACGGCCTCGTCGTACCAGCGCCTCTCGAACGTTGACTCGTACAGCGTGATCAGCGCGTCGAGCAGGAAGGCGTGGTCGTCGAGGTAGCCGTCGATCCGCCCGCGGCCGTCCTTCCAGCTTCGAAGCAGGTTTCCCTGCGCGTCGCGCAGGTCGCCGAGCACGAACGCTGCGCACGTCCTCGCGGCGTCCGTGTACTCCCTCTCTCCCAGGACCGCGCCGGCCTGGGCCAGGGCCGAGATCATCAGCGCGTTCCACGACGTCAGCCGCTTGTCGTCGAGCCCCGGACGGACCCGCTCGGAGCGCGCCGCGAACAGCTTCTGGCGGATCTCCTCGAGGTTCTCCGGCTCCGCCCCGTGCGCGGTGAGCACGTTCAGCCCGCG
>DATKFF010000253.1:0-2081 GCA_035511595.1 Solirubrobacteraceae bacterium
CACGCTTCTGAGGGTCACCCCCAGCGCGTTCGCGGCCCCATCCCGGAGTGGCGGGGCCACAGCGACCCGTCGCAGAGGCTCGACGATCAGCTACACGGACTCTCAGCCCTCCAAGACGACGTTCACGGTCTTGATCGCGCGGGGTGGCGACGAACACGGGTGGCGAACCGTGGAGACGTTGAGGCGCTCGGACAGGACCGGACGCAACAGCTTCTACGTCAGCGCCCTTGGCAGGCGCACGCTCGCCCCGGGGCGCTACATCCTGGAGGCGACGCCACGGGCGCGCGGCCTCACTGGCAGAACAGTGAGCAGGGGGTTCACGATCATCCGTGCTCACGCGTCGGCGGCGTCGGCGGCCATCGCCCGCCAGAGCGCCGTCGGCCAGGGCTACTCCACCCCTCGGTCGGCGATCCAGTGCAACGGCGCCGCGAGCGCCGGCGGCAGCGCTGCCTGCGCCTCATATCGGCGCGCGGCTCGGATCTCGGCGTCTGACCGCGCCCGGTTCGTGTTCGAGGCGCTTCTGAAGCACCTCCCGGGCAATCTGTTCTGCGAGCACTTTCGCGGATCATCCGTGCCCGTGTGGACCGCGTGGTTCAACCTTCAGTCCGGCTGAGCGGTAGCCGCGCTGCGGTCGATCAGGCGCTGCGAGCGAGCGTCCGCGCGCGCTTCTGGCGCGCGGTCCTGTCGAGCTCGACCTTGCGTAGGCGGACGGCGTTCGGGGTGACCTCGACGCACTCGTCCTCACGCAGGAACTCGAGCGCCTGGTCAAGCGACAGCTGCCGCTTGGGGACGAGACGAACGAGCTCGTCGGCCGTCGACGAGCGCATGTTCGTCAGGTGCTTCTCCTTCGTGGCGTTGACGTCGAGGTCCTCGGCGCGTGAGCTCTCGCCGACGATCATCCCCTCGTAGACCTCCTCGCCGGGCCCCACGAACAGCGTCCCGCGCTCCTGCAGGTTGAACAGCGCAAACGCCGCCACTCGCCCTCGGCGGTCGGCGATCAGCGAACCTGTCGGGCGCGTCCGAAGGTCCCCATGCCACGGCTCCCAGCGCTCGAACACGTGGTGCACGAGGCCGGTGCCGCGGGTCTCGGTGAGGAACTCCGTGCGAAACCCGATCAGGCCGCGGGCCGGCACCAGGTACTCCATCCGGACCCAGCCGGTTCCGTGATTGACGATCTTCTCGAGGCGACCCTTGCGCAGCGCCAGCAGCTGCGTGATCACGCCGACGTACTCCTCCGGCGCGTCGACGCTCATCCGCTCGACCGGCTCGTTGTCCCTCCCGTCGATCTCCCGGGTGAGCACCCGCGGCTTGCCGACGGTCAGCTCGAACCCCTCGCGGCGCATCAGCTCGACCAGCACCGCCAGCGCCAGCTCCCCGCGCCCCTCCACCTCCCACACGTCGGGTCGCTCGGTCTCACGGACCCGGAGCGAGACGTTGCCGACCAGCTCACGGTCGAGGCGCGCCTTGATCTGGCTGGCGGTCAGCTTGTCGCCGTCCTGGCCGGCGAGCGGTCCGGTGTTGGCGCCGACCGTGACCGACAGCGACGGCTCGTCGACCATGATCACCGGCAGCGGCCGGGGATCCTCGGCGTCTGCGAGCGTCTCCCCGATCGTGATCTCGGGGATCCCGGCCACGGAGATGATCTCGCCGGGGCCGGCCTCGTCGGCTTCGACGCGGTCGAGCGCTTCGGTCACGTACAGCTCGCTCGCCCTGACGCGCTCGATCGATCCGTCGGCGCGGCACCACGCGATCGTCTCGCCGCGCCTGATGACGCCGTGGCGGACCCGGCAGATCGCGAGCCGGCCGACATAGGGCGAGGCATCGAGGTTCGTGACGTGGGCCTGGAACGGGTGGTCGGGGTCGTACTCGGGCGCGGGCACGTGGTCGATCAGGAGGTCGAGCAGCGGGGCAAGGTCGGTGCCTTCGACGCCGGGCTCGAGCGACGCCCATCCCGCCTTGGCGTTGGTGTAGACGATCGGGAAGTCGATCTGCGACTCGTCGGCGTCGAGGTCGAGGAACAGCTCGTAGACCTCGTCGACGACCTCGTCGATCCGCGCGTCGGGCCGGTCGACCTTGTTGAC
>DATKFF010000254.1:0-2603 GCA_035511595.1 Solirubrobacteraceae bacterium
GTGCGGCGCGCCTCAGGCTGCGGACCAGCGGGCAGGGATCGCTCGTGTTCGCGGTCGGCGAGGACTGGGACCGCGCCGTGCCGCGGGTACTTCCCACGGGCTGGGTGATGCTCGACCAGTGGCTCGACCTGAGCACGGGGAACACCTTCTGGAGTCAGTACAACAACCAGCCCACGGGCCGGGCCGGGTCAGCCGTGACGGTGCGGGTCACGGCGCCGGCGAACGACCAGTGGAACCTCGCCGCGGTCGAGCTGAAGGGTGGCGACTGAGCTCAGGGAAGCTCGCCCAGGAACTTCCGCCCGACCTTCGACGTGTAACTGAAGCGCTTCTCGGCGATTCCGATCTCCTGGATGATCCCGTGACGGACCTTCAGCACGGCGATGCTGGGGCCGCCGTTCGGCGCCAGGTACCAGGAGTTGAGCCCGATCTTGATCGGCTTTCCGACCTTCAGCTTGCGCGCGACCTTGCTCAGACGGGTGCCCGGATGCACTCCGCGCAGGGCGTAGAGGCGGTCCGACGTCGACAGGAGCACGATCCGGTTCTGGTAGCGGGCGCGCTGCTTACGCGGCAGGCGACCCAGTAGCGCCGCGGACGGGTACGCCGCGCGGATGCCGATCGGCTTCAGGCAGAAGAAGTCCCACACCACTCGACCGCGGGTCGAGGAGTGGGTCAGGATCTGGCGCGCCCGGGCCCGCGTCATCTGCAGCGACAGCGGTCCGATCCCGGTCGTCGTCAGCTTGCCGCGCGCCGTCGGGCAGCCGGGCCTGTTCCCGTAGAAGCTCTTCGGGAGCGGCGGCGGCCCCGCCGGCGCGGTCCCGACCGTGCCGGGGGCACCGATCACCAGCTCGAACGGCGTCGCCGCGTCGGTCAGGTTGAACAGCGTGGTGGAGGACTGGGGCGCCGTCGAGGTCGCGCTGAACGCCGTCGCGCTGTAGAGGACCGTTCCGGCCGGCGGGCTGCCGACCTCCGAGAGCGGGATGTTCATCGTGATCACGCCGGTCTTGGGGTCATAGGACGCCTGCGAGGAGCTCAACGGATGGGTCTGCGGGTAGGCGAGGTACTTCGTGTGCTCGCCCTGGTTCGCCGGCGGAATCCCGGCGGTGTCGCCGGCGAAGAAGCTCGGCGTGCCCGAGCCCCCGGCTCCCTGCTCGTTGTCCATCCCGGCGTAGTAGATGTGGCCGTTGCCGGTCGTTCCCGGGTTGACCACGCTCCAGCGGATGATCCAGCTGGCGTCAGGCCCACCGAGGCTCGGCGAGACGGCGAGGCTCGATAGGTCCTTGACGTCGATCTTCGCGACGAGCGTCTGGTTGGGCCCGTTCGCGAGCGACGCTCCCGTCAGGTCGAGGTTGTCCCCCGCCGGGGTGCGGCTGTTATTAGCGGAGTAGTACGCGTCGCCGGTCGGGTCGGTCACCGAGCCCATCGGCGTGCCCGGGCCGCTCCCCTGCGAGACCGTGCCAACGGACGCCAACAGGCTGGGGCCGCTGAGCTGACGGCTGATCACCTCAGGGCCGGCGTTCTCGCCGGCGGAGGTATCGGCCGACGTGTCGTCCACGTAGGAGACGAGCGCGGCCCCCTGATTGTCGATCGTGACCTGGAGAAAGTCGCCGAGGCTGCGGTCGCCGCCGGTCGAGCAGCCGATCCCGTTGGTGCAGATCTGCCCGTTCTTCATGTAGTTCTCGCTGACGTCGGCCGTGGAGTAGCTCGGCGAGGCGTCGTGGGAGTTGAGGCTCTGCGCCATCTGCACCGACCACTCGGCCTTGGTGAACTCGCCCGCTCCGTACAGGGTGCAGGTGCCGGAGCCGCTGCCGATGCACGTCCCGGGCTCGCTGACCTCGGCGGTGTGGTAGTACGCCACGTCAACGCGCCCGTCGCTGCCGGCGACGATCCACGGGAAGGTGTTCGTGCCGCCGCTGGTGCCGCTGCCGGTGACCGCCTGGGGCGCCGACCACGTGACCTTGGACGGGTCGGACATCGTCGCGGGCTCGAGCGAGTGCACGACGTAGATCTGCTCGGGGGCGGTGTAGCCCCCGAAGTTCGGGTCGTTGCTCGACGCGTGGTCGAGCGGTCCGGCGGTGAAGGTCACGTATAGGTAGCCGGCGGAGTCGCGCGCGATCGAGGCGAAGTTCTCACCGGCGGCCTCCTCGGCGTTGCCGCTGGAATCCACGCACGTCTTGCTGCCGTCGGAGCTGGCTGTGCTGTCGGGGCACAGCGCTCCGTCCAGGTTCGGGCTCTCGCTCCATGTCGCGGTCGGAGGCGTTCCCTGGGTGATCCGGCCTTCGGAGACCCGCACCCCGGGGGTACCGCCCGAGCCCTCGCTCGTCGTGTGGGCGATGAACACGTTCCCGGTCGCGGGGTCGACGACCTGGTTGCCGGAGATCCCTTCGTTGCCGGTGACGCAGTCGTGCACCGCGGCGCCCAGGCAGTCCGTCGACGGGTTCGTGTTGACGACCGGCTGGAAGGTCGTCCCGTCGGTCGACTCGGTCTCGACCAGGGCGTTGCCTCCGCCGGTGCTCGCCGACCCGCCGACGACGTCGTAGTCCTGGTAGAGGTGGAGGTTGCCGCCCTTGGCGCTGCCCGTGCCCGCGAACCACATCCGGTCGTCG
>DATKFF010000255.1:0-3431 GCA_035511595.1 Solirubrobacteraceae bacterium
GGCGAGGCCGTCCGGGTGATCGACCCGCACGCCGTCGATCAGCCCCTCGCGCACGAGCGCCAGCGCCAGCGCGTGGGTCTCCTCGAACACCCCGGGGTCCTCCTGGCGCACGCCCGCCAGGTCGTCGATGTCGAAGAACCGTCGATGACGGCCGGTGACCGGGTCGATGTCGAAGAACTTCGTGCGCAGCTCGGGATCGGCCCAGTAGCGATTCGCGTCGTCGGCGGCCATGTGGTTGGGAACGATGTCGAGGATCACGCCCAGCCCGGCGTCGCGAGCCGCGCCGCTCAGCCGCCTGAACTCCTGCTCGCCGCCGAGCGAGTCGGACAGACGCTGCGGGTCGATCACGTCGTAGCCGTGGGTCGAGCCCGGGCGGGCCTGGAACGAGGGCGACAGGTAGAGGTGCGAGATCCCGAGGTCACGCAGGTACGGGACCAGCGACCTGGCGGCGGCGAAGCCGAAGGAGGACGTGAGCTGCAGCCGATAGGTGGCGCGCAGCTCGCTCGCCGCCGCGCTCACGTGACGCGCTTCAGGATCACGATCGAGCGTGAGATCACCTCGACCTCGGTCCGCGCCCCGTACCTGATGCTGCCGGCGGGTGCCCCGGGATCGGCGGTCGAGAGCTCGAGTGACCACTGCGCGCCGAACCGCCGGCGCGGAAGCATGAAGGTCCTGTCCTCGTGGTGGGCGTTGACGAGCACGAAGAACGAATCGTCATGGATCTCCTCGCCGCGGTGGCCGACCGTCCCGATCTCCTGCCCGTTGAGGAACATGCCGAGTACGTGCTCGCCGTCGTTCCAGTCCCGCCGCGTCATCTTGCGCCCGTCGGGCCGGAACCACCAGCTGTCGGGCAGCCCCGAGCGCTCTCCCTCCTCGCCGCGCAGGAAGCTCTCCTGCCTGAACACCGGGTGCTCATGGCGCAGGCGGATCAGGCGCCGGGTGAACTCGCGCAGCTCCCGCGCCCGCGGCGTGTCGGTCCAGTCGTACCAGGAGATTTCGTTGTCCTGGCACCAGGCGTTGTTATTGCTGTGCTGGGTGCGGTCCATCTCGTCCCCGCCGAGCAGCATCGGCGTGCCCTGCGAGATCAGCAGCGTGGTCAGGAAGTTCCGTTGCTGGCGGGCGCGCAGCGCGTTGATCTCGGGGTCCTCGGTCTCGCCCTCGACGCCGCAGTTCCACGAGCGGTTGTCGTCGGTGCCGTCCTTGTTGTCCTCGAGGTTGGCCTCGTTGTGCTTCTGCTCGTAGGTCACGAGGTCGTGGAGCGTGAAGCCGTCGTGGGCGGTGATGAAGTTGATCGACGCGAATGGGTCGCGACCGTCGGCCTCGTACAGGTCCGAGGAGCCCGAAAGCCGCCGGGCGAACTCACCGGAGTTGGAGAACCCGCGCCAGTAATCCCGCATCGAGTCGCGGTAGACCCCGTTCCACTCCGACCACAGCACGGGGAAGTTGCCCACCTGATAGCCCCCTGGTCCCACGTCCCACGGCTCCGCGATCAGCTTCACCTGGGAAACCACGGGGTCCTGGTGGATCGTGTCGAAGAACGCGGACAACCGATCGACATCAAAAAATTCTCGCGCCAGGGCGGAGGCGAGGTCGAACCTGAACCCGTCGACGTGGCACTCGGTCACCCAGTAGCGCAGCGAGTCCATGATCAGCCGCAGCACGCTGGGGTGGACCGGGTTCAGCGAGTTGCCCGTCCCGGTGAAGTCCATGTAGTAGCGCCGGTTGTCGGGCATCAGCCGGTAATAGGCCGAGTTGTCGACGCCCTTGAACGAGAGCATCGGCCCCAGGTGGTTGCCCTCCGCCGTGTGGTTGTAGACGACGTCGAGGATCACCTCGATTCCGGCGCGGTGAAACGCCTTGACCATGCCCTTGAACTCCCTCACCTGATCGCCCCCGCGCCCGGTCGCGGCGTACTCGCAATGCGGCGCGAAGTAGCCGATCGTGCTGTAACCCCAGTAGTTGCGCAGCCCGCGCTCGGCCAGGAACGACTCGTCGCTGATGTGGTGCACCGGCAATAGCTCGACCGCCGTGACCCCGAGGTTGCGCAGGTACTCGAGGGCTGGATCGGACGCGAGTCCGGCGTACGTGCCGCGCAGGTCCTCCCTGACCTCGGGATGGCGCATCGTGAACCCCTTGACGTGGGTCTCGTAGATGATCGTCTCGGCGAACGGGATCCTCGGCGGGCGATCGCCCTCCCAGTCGAACGCGTCGTCGATCACGACCGACTTCGGCATCGCGGCGGCGTCGTCCTCGTCGTCACGCTCCAGGTCGGCGTCCCCGGTTCCGTCCGGGACATACGGCAGCACGTTGGCGTCGTGGGCCCAGTCGACGACGCCGTCGATCGCCTTCGCGTAGGGGTC
This sequence comes from Solirubrobacteraceae bacterium, assembly GCA_035511595.1. Classification (GTDB taxonomy): domain Bacteria; phylum Actinomycetota; class Thermoleophilia; order Solirubrobacterales; family Solirubrobacteraceae; genus Palsa-465. The sequence continues at coordinate 2,361 of DATKFF010000255.1, forward strand.
GATCAGCAGCTTGTCGGGGTTGAAGCGCTGGCCATCGGCGGGCGCGTATGGCCCCCGGACGCGGAACCCGTAGCGCTGCCCGGGACCTACGCCCGGCAGAAAGCAGTGCCAGTTGAGGTCCTTGCGCTGGCCGATCTCGATCCGCGTCTCCTTATCGCCGTCGAACAGGCACAGCTCGACCCCGTCGGCGTGCTCGGAGAACAGCGAGAAGTTGGTCCCATACCCGTCCCAGGTCGCCCCGAGCGGGAATGGTTCGCCCGGCCAGATCTCGGTCACGTGTCCCGCAGCAGCGCGCCCGACAGGGGTGCGAGCTCGAGCACCCCGCCGGCCAGCCGCGTCTCGTCGGAGGTCGCGATCCGGATCCCCTGGGCGTCGCAGGGCATCCGCAAGGTCGCCGCCGCGAAGTTGCAGACCAGTTGGAAGCGGCCCCTCGTGACCCGAAGCCACCGGTCCGACTCGTCGAACGAGATCGTGTCGACGTCGCCCATTGGGAGCTCGCCGCGGGCCGCGATCAGCTCCCGGTAGAGCCCGGCGAGCTGCTCGTCACGCTCGCGACTCAGCTTCGAGCGCTCGAACGTCGCGACGTCCTGGGGGTCAGGGATCTGCTGGCCGGCGAACTCGGCGAACGCCGCGAACTCCGCACGCCGGCCGTCCCGCGTGGCCTGCGCGATGTCGGGGTCGATGTGGTCAGAGAAGAACTGGAACGGCGCCGGCTCGCCGTACTCCTCGCCCATGAACAGGAGCGCCGGGAACGGCGACAGCAGCGTGCAGAACGCGGCCAGCGGCCGGGCCTCGGCCGGCATCCGGTCGCCGAACGCCCGGTTGCCGACCTGGTCGTGGTTCTGCGAGAACACCACGAACTGCTCACACGGGATGTCATCGGCGGGGGCGCCGAACCGCCGGCGCATGAACTTCGAATAGCCGCCGTCGCGAACGTGCGGGCGGTGGTAGGCCTTCGCCAGCTGCGAGACCTCACCGAAGTCGGCGTAGTAGCCCTCGCGCTCGTCGGTCAGCACCGCGCGCAGCGCGTGATGGAAGTCGTCGGCCCACTCGCCGTCGCACGCGTAGCCG
>DATKFF010000256.1:0-2420 GCA_035511595.1 Solirubrobacteraceae bacterium
TCGAGTACGACCCCAACCGCTCCGCGTACATCGCGCTGCTGCACTACGCCGACGGCGAGAAGCGCTACATCCTCGCGCCGCAGCGGCTGCGCGTCGGGATGACGGTCCAGTCGGGGCCGACCGCCGAGGTCCGCGTCGGCAACAGCCTGCCGCTCGGGAACATGCCCTCGGGCACGGTCGTGCACAACGTCGAGCTGACGCCCGGACGCGGCGGGCAGATGGCGCGGGCCGCCGGCGCCGGCGTGCAGCTGCTGGCCAAGGAGGGCGACTACGTCACGCTGCGGCTGCCCTCTGGCGAGATGCGGATGGTCCGCGCCGAGTGCCGCGCGACCGTCGGCACGATCGGCAACGCCGACCACCAGAACGTGAAGATCGGCAAGGCGGGCCGCAAGCGTCACATGGGCGTGCGCCCGCAGACCCGCGGCACCGCGATGAACCCCGTCGACCACCCGCACGGCGGCGGCGAGGGCTCGACCACGCCCGGCCGCCATCCGGTGACGCCGTGGGGCGTGCCGACGCTCGGGTACCGCACCCGCAAGAAGGGCAAGGCTTCAGACAAGTACATCACCCGTGGACGCAGAAGGGGTAAGGGCAAGCGATGAGCCGCTCCAGCAAGAAGGGCCCGTACGTACAGGAGCGCCTGCTGGCGCGGATCGAGGCGATGAACTCCTCAGGCGAGAAGCGGATGCTGCGGACCTGGTCACGCACATCGACGATCTTCCCTGAGATGGTCGGCCACACGATCGCCGTTCACGACGGCCGCAAGCACGTGCCGGTGTTCATCAGCGAGTCGATGGTCGGGCACAAGCTCGGCGAGTTCGCGCCCACGCGTCTGTTCCGAGGGCACGCGGGCACTGGGAGACGGCGGTAATGGCGGACGAAGAGACTCCCAAGCGCCCGCGTCGTCGTCGGAAGAAGCCGGACTCCGAGGCCACATCCGCCTCGGAGGCACAGCGCGCTTCCGGTACCGAAGAGGAGGCCACGGCGCCGGACGCGAGTGCCCCCGAGGCGGATGCGACCTCCGAGTCTTCAGTGGACGAGATCGAGCCGACTCCGGCTGACACCGAGGCGGCTGATGAGGCGGCTGACGTCGAACTCGAGGCTGCGGACGAGGTCGATGCTGACACCGATCCTGAGGTCGCGGCCGAGGAGGCGGAGGCCGAGGCGAAGCCGGCTCGGCGTCCGCGGCGTCGCCGGGGTGCCGCCGAGTCAGAGGCCGAGAAGCCGCCCGCCGCACCGGCGCCGACGCGCCGGCGCCGTCCCGCGCGTGATCCGAATCTGCCGCCCCCGGTCGTCCGGGCCCAGGCCAAGTACGTGCGCTCGTCGGCGCGCAAGGCCCGGCTCGTGTGCGACCACATCCGCGGGAAGAGCGTCGACGACGCCCGAGCTATCCTCGCTCACACGCCGCGTGCGATCGCGCGTGACTGGAGCAAGCTGCTCGAATCGGCGATCGCCAACGCGGAGAACAACCACGAGCTCGTGGCCGAGGACCTTTACGTCATGACGGTCCAAGCCGACGAGGGTCCCACGATCAAGCGGTTCCGTCCGCGCGCGATGGGTCGCGCGACGAAGATCCGCAAGCGCACCAGCCACCTGACGATCTTGCTTACACCGAAGGAATAAATGGGTCAAAAAGTTCATCCCGAATCGCTCCGCGTCGGTTACATCCACGACTGGAAGTCCAACTGGTTCAACGAGAAGAACTTCTCGGACTACCTGCACGAGGACACGCTGATCCGCCGCCACATCCTGGGGCGGCTGTCGCACGCCGGCCTGTCCGACATCACGATCCGCAAGAACGCCACCGAGGTGGAGGTCAACATCAACACGGCGCGGCCGGGAATCGTGATCGGGAAGTCGGGCTCCGAGGTCGACCAGCTGCGGCGTGACCTGCACCAGATCACCAACAAGCAGGTCAAGGTCAACATCCTTGAGATCAAGCGCCCCGAGCTCGACGCGAACCTCGTCGCGCAGTCGATCGCGGAGCAGCTCCAGAACCGTGTCGCCTTCCGCCGCGCGATGAAGCGCGCGCTCACCAGCGCGATGCGCTCCGGCGCGAAGGGCGTCAAGGTCCAGGTCTCCGGTCGCCTTGGCGGCGCCGAGATGGCCCGCACCGAGGGCTACTCCGACGGCCGCGTGCCGCTGCACACGCTCCGCGCCGACATCGACTACGGCTTCCACGAGGCACGCACGACCTTCGGCCGGATCGGCGTCAAGTGCTGGATCAACAAGGGCGAGATCATGCCCGAGGGTTACACCGGCGCCGACCTGACGATCATGGACGAGCCTGCGCCGCAGGCGCCCGATCGCGGCGGCCGCGATGGGCGCGACGGCCGTGACGGCCGCGGACGCGGCGGCCCCGGTGGTCGCGGCGGCGGTCCGGGCGGCCGTGGCGGCCCGGGCGGACGCGGCGGTGGTCG
>DATKFF010000257.1:0-6705 GCA_035511595.1 Solirubrobacteraceae bacterium
GCACGTTCCTGGTGCGCTCCGGAATCCTCGACTCGATCCATGCGTTCGGCGCCTCGACGCTGGGCGTGCCGTTCGTCCTGCTGCTCACGGCGATGATCGGCAGCGCAATCGGGCTCGTGATCTGGCGTCGCAACCAGCTCAAATCGGACGCCCAACTCGACTCGCTGCTCTCCCGCGAGGCGGTGTTCCTGTTCCAGAACCTCGTGTTGGTGGCGATGGTGTTCGTGATCTTCTGGATTACGTTCTTCCCGCTCATCTCGCAGGCGATCACCGGCACCAAGGTGTCCGTCGGGCCGCCCGCGTTCCGCCCGTTCATCGTCCCGCTCGCGCTCGTGCTCGTGGCCCTCGCCGGGATCGGGCCGCTGATCGCGTGGCGGCGGGTGACGGCCGGCAACCTGAGGCGGAACTTCACGGTGCCGGTGCTCGTCGGCGTAGTGACCGCCGTGGTGCTGGTGGTGAGCGCGGGTGCCGGCGCACGGCCGTTCGCGCTGGCGATGTTCGGGCTCGGCGCGTTCGTGATCGCGAGCGTCGCGCAGGAGCTGTGGCGTGGCGCCGGCGCGAGGCGGGCGATGACGCACGAGCCCCCGCCGTTGGCGCTGCTGCGGCTGATCCGCCGCAACCGGCGCCGCTACGGCGGCTACATCGTGCACGCGGGCCTCGCCGTGTTGCTGATCGGGGTTGCAGCCTCTTCGTCGTTCCAGCACTCGCGTGACGTGATCCTTTCGCCGGGCCAGCGGGCGTCGGTCGACGGCTACCAGATCGCGTACGTGCGACCGACCGTGGCGACGACGGCGCAGAAGCTCTCCTTCGGCGCGGTCCTCAACGTCTCCAAGGGCGGGCATCGCGTCACGAGGCTGACGACGACCCGCGGGTTCTATCCGTCGCAGGATCCGACCCAGGGGCTGGTAGGACGCTTCTTCAACGGCGAGGCCGACAGCAACGTGGGGCTGCGGGCCGGGCTGACGCGGGACATCTGGACCGTCGTGAACCCCGACCTGACAAGGCTCGGGCGGTACATCAACCAGGCCAACACCCTGTTCGCCAGCGCGCTCACGAAGACGATGAAGACGATGCCCGGGCTGGCCGCCGGCCAGCAGCAGGCCGCGCTGAACGAGCTCTGGACGCTTCGCGACCAGGCGATCACCGTGATCGCCAACCGCTACGTCACGCACCCCTGGCCGGTCGAGTTCCTGCTGATCGTCGACCCGCTCGTGACCTGGATCTGGATCGGCGCGCTGATCATCGCGGCCGGCGGGCTGATCGCGCTGTGGCCGGTACCGTCGCTCGCCCGCCGGCGTGTCACTGTGACCGCGCGGCCGCGGGCCTCGGCGCCCGCCGTCACCCCGGCCCGCGAACCGGCCGTCACCGCGGCACGTGAGGCGTGAGGCCGCGATGACGCTCGCAAGCCTGGTGGTGGTGGTGGCGGCTCTGTTCTTCGTCGTGCTGTTCGTCTCGGCGCCGCTGCGGGTCGCGCGCGTTGCGGACTCCCCGACTCGCGGCGACCTGGCGGACCTGGAGGCCGCGCGTGAGGCGAAGTACCGTGAGATCCGCGACGCCGAGCTCGACCACCGCACCGGCAAGCTCTCGGACGCCGACTACGAGGCGCTCGACGGGACGCTCCGCGCCGAGGCGGTCAGGATCCTGCACTCGATCGATACCATCGGCAAGCGATGACAACGGTGCTCGGGATCCTCCAGGTGTTCATCTGCGTCGTGCTGGTGTTCCTCGTGCTGATGCACTCGGGCAAGGACTCCGGCCTGTCGGGGGCGTTCGGTGTGGGAACCGGCGCGGGACCGTTCGGGGGCGGCTCGCTGGTCGAGCGCAACCTGAACCGGTGGACGGTCGGGTTTGCGATCGCGTTCATCGTCAACACGATCATCCTGATCAAGGTCTCCTGAGGGCAGCGGCACCGGCGGCAGTCAGCTGCCGACGTAGTCCGCGAGGTGCTCGCCCGTGAGGGTGGAGCGCGCCGCGACGAGCTCAGCGGGCGTGCCCTCGAAGACGATCCGGCCGCCGTCGTGGCCGGCGCCGGGGCCGAGGTCGATGATCCAGTCGGCGTGTGCCATGACCGCCGGATGGTGCTCGACCACGATCACCGACTTACCGGAGTCGACGAGCCGGTCGAGCAGGCCGAGCAGCTGTTCGATGTCGGCGAGGTGGAGGCCGGTGGTCGGCTCGTCGAGGACGTAGACGCCGCCCTTCTCCGCCATGCGGGTCGCCAGCTTGAGCCGCTGGAGCTCGCCGCCGGACAGCGTCGTGAGTGGCTGGCCGAGGCTGAGGTAGCCGAGTCCGACGTCCGCGAGCCGGCCGAGGATGGCGTGCGCGGCCGGCGTCCGCGCCTCGCCGTCGGCGAAGAACTCCTCGGCCTCGATCACCGACATCGCGAGCACCTCGCTGATGTCACGGCCGCTGAGGTGGTGGTCCAGCACCGATGCCTCGAAGCGCCTGCCGTCGCACTCCTCGCAGGTGGTCGCGACGCCGGCCATCATCGCCAGGTCGGTGTAGATCACACCGGCGCCGTTGCAATTGGGGCACGCGCCCTCTGAGTTGGCGCTGAACAGCGCGGGCTTCACGCCACTTGCCTTCGCGAACGCCTTGCGGATCGGGTCGAGCAGTCCGCTGTACGTCGCCGGGTTGCTCCGCCGTGAGCCCTTGATCGCGGTTTGGTCGATCGACACCACGCCGTCCCGCCCGGACACCGAGCCGTCGATCAGCGAGCTCTTGCCGGAGCCCGCCACGCCGGTGACGACGACCAGCACGCCGAGCGGGATGTCGACGTCGACGTCCTGGAGGTTGTGAGTGCCGGCGCCGCGCACCTCGAGCAACCCCGACGGCGTGCGCACCGACGGTTTCACCGAGGCGCGGTCATCCAGGTGCCGCCCGGTGAGCGTGCCGCTGGCCCGCAGCCCCTCGACGGTGCCCTCGAAGACCAGCTCGCCACCGGCGCTGCCGGCGCCCGGGCCGAGGTCGACGACGCGGTCGGCGATCGCGATCGTCTGCGGCTTGTGCTCCACGACCAGCACGGTGTTGCCCTTGTCGCGAAGCCGCAGCAACAGGTCGTTCATCCGCTGGATGTCGTGGGGGTGCAGGCCGACGGTGGGCTCATCGAACACGTAGGTAACGTCGGTGAGCGAGGAGCCGAGGTGGCCGACCATCTTGACGCGCTGTGCTTCGCCGCCCGACAGCGTGCCCGACGATCGGTCGAGCGAGAGGTAGCCCAGCCCGATCTCCTCGAACGAGTCGAGGGTCTGCTGCAAGGTGGCGAGCAGCGGTGCCACCGACGGCTCGTCGAGGCCACGCACCCAGGCCGCGAGGTCGGCGATCTCCATCGCGCAGGCGTCGGCGATGCTGGTTCCCTTGATCTTCGACGATCGAGCCGCCTCGCTGAGCCGGGTGCCGGCGCAGTCCGGGCAGGCGGTGAAGGTGACCGCCCGGTCCACGAACGCCCGGACATGGGGCTGCATCGCTTCCTGGTCCTTGGAGAGCATCGACTTCTGGATCCGAGGGATCAGTCCCTCGTAGGTCATGTTGATGCCCGCGATCTTCATCCTGGTCGGCTCGTGGTGGAGGAAGTCGTGCAGCTCGGCCTTCGTGTACTTGCGAATCGGCTTGTCCGGGTCGACGAAACCCGACGCGCTGTACAGCCGATAGTTCCAGCCGCCGGCCTTGTAGCCGGGGATCGTGAGCGCGCCTTCGGCGAGCGACTTGGAGTCGTCGTAGAGCTGGGTGAGGTCGATATCGGAGATCGTGCCCAGACCTTCGCAGCGCGGACACATGCCGCCCGCGCGGGCGAAGGTCTTGGTGACTGTCTTGCCGTCCCCGCGCTCGACCGTGATCTCGCCACTTGCTCGGACCGAGGGCACGTTGAAGGAGAACGCGTTGGGCGAGCCGATGTGCGGCCGCCCGAGCCGGCTGAAGAGGATGCGCAGCATCGCGCCCGAGTCGGTGGCGGTGCCCACCGTCGAGCGGGTGTTGCCTCCCATCCGCTTTTGGTCGACGATGATCGCGGTCGTCAGACCTTCGAGGACGTCGACCTCGGGCCGTGCCAGCGTCGGCATGAAGCCCTGTACGAAGGCGCTGTAGGTCTCGTTGATCAGCCGCTGGGACTCCGCGGCAATCGTGTCGAACACCAGCGAGCTTTTGCCCGAGCCCGACACGCCGGTGAACACCGTCAGCCGGCGCTTCGGGAGCTCGACGCTGACGTCCTTGAGGTTGTTCTCACGCGCGCCGTGTACGCGGATCAGGTCGTGGTCGTCGGCGACGTGCCGGGCGGCCGACCGCGTGTCCGTCGCCGCGGTCATGGGTCCTGAATGAGCCCGAGGACGTTGCCATCAGGGTCGGCGACGCTGGCCACCAGGCGGCCGCCGCCGACGTCGTGTGCGGGCTCCTTCATGGTCGCACCCGCGGCGATCACCTCGCCCAGCTTCGCCTCGATGTCCGGCACGTGCCAGTAGGCCACGGGCGAGGTCATGCCCTGCGGTCCACCGCCCGGCACCAGGCCGATTTGCTGCCCCTCGGCCTCGAAGCCCACGTAATACGGGCTGTCGGTCTGCGGTGGCATGCCGAGCAGCGCGGCGTACACCGGCTTGGCCTTGTCCAGGTCGGAGACGGGATGCAGCACGGTTTTGATTCCCTCGGTGGAAGAGGCGGTCATGGTCACTCCTCGTGTCGTGGTCAGCGCAGTTCGATGATGCGGATCAGGTTGCCCGCGGGATCGCGGAACGCGCAGTCGCGAACCCCGTAGGGCTGCTCGATCGGCTCCTGAACGACTTCGGCGTCACTGGCCTGCACCCGCTCGAAGGCGTCGTCGAGGTCCTTGGTGGCGAGGTTGAGGTGGCCGTACGTGCCCTTCGCCATCATCTCAACGATGGTGCGACGCTCGTCGTCGGTGATGCCCGGGTCCGCGGCCGGCGGATGCAGGACGATCGAGGTATCGGGCTGGCCGGCGGGGCCGACTGTGATCCAGTGCATGCCGCCGTATTCGACCTCGTTGCGGACCTCGAAGCCGAGGGTGTCGCGATAGAAGGCGCGGGAGGCGTCCGGGTCGTCGTGTGGGAGGTAGGTCTGGTGAATGATCAGGTCCATGGCGGCCACGTTAGCTCCGCTTGGGTGACACCGCTTCTCGATTCCTGACCGGTTTGGTCACCTGTTTCGCGACGCACGGGGGCATCCCCGCCGTCGCGCCTGCCGCGCTGCGCCGGTAGGTGCTGGGCGGCATACCGACCAGTTCGGAGAACCGGGTGCTGAACGTCCCCAGCGACGAGCAGCCGACCGCGAAGCAGACCTCTGTGACGCTGAGCTCGCCGCGCCGCAGCAGCGCCATCGCGCGCTCGATGCGCCGCGTCATCAGGTAGCCGTAGGGGGACTCGCCATAGGCGAGCCGGAACTCACGGCTGAAGTGCCCCGCCGACATGTGCGCGCCGCGAGCGAGCGCCTCGACGTCGAGCGGCTGCGCGTACTCCCGGTCGATCCGGTCGCGGACGCGGCGCAGCAGCGCCAGGTCACGCAGCCGCTGCGCATCCGCGGGTCTGCCGGTCACTCACGAGATCGTGCCACGTCGCGCCCGAGGTCGGTCAGTACGCCGCCCGATAGAGCTCGCGCAGCTCCTCGAGATCGGCCGGCGGGGGCGTCATCGCCAGCTCGGGGCGGTGCGAAGCCTCGTCGGCGCACAGCTCGATCTGTTCCTCCACCATTCCGGCGTCCCGCAGCCGCGTGACTCCGCTGAGCTCACGCAGCCGCTCCGCGAGCACTGCCGGCTCGGTGCCGATCGCCTGCTCGAGGCGGGCGCTCCAGGCGGGGGCTCGGGCGGCGAGCGCGCGCGCCGTCAGCGGCAGCATGATCGTGTTCGCGGGGCCGTGGCCGACGCCGGCGAATCGCGCCAGCGTCTGCGAGACGATGTGATGCAGGCCGTAGCCCGTCGAGCCGATCACGTAGCCGGCCAGCAGCGCTCCTAGCGCGAGCGCATCGCGCGACTGCTCGTCGGGGTCACCGGACGCGAAGCCGTCGGCGATCAGCCGCGTTGCCTCGAGCGCCGCGAGAGCGGCGACGGGGTTGCTCAGCGGCGTCGCCGGACCCTCGATCGCGTGCCCGAGCGCGTTGCCGCCGCTCTCGGCGAGCTTCGGGACGGGTGCCGAGGCCGACAGCGCGGGGTCGTTGATCACGATTACCGGGCGCACCCCGGGCGTGCCCATCGGCACCCCCCGCGCGTGGCGGTGCCCGCCGGTCATCTCCGCGCCCGACAGCGTGGTCGGGATCGCAGCGACCCGCCGTGGCGGGTCCGCCGCCGCCAGCGCCTTGGCGACGTCGATCACCCGGCCGCCGCCGAGCGCCACCAGCAGGTCCCCCTCGACGCGTGGCCGCAGCTCGCCCGCGATCTCGTCGACACGTCCCGCCGGGACCTCGTGCACGGCGCTCGCCCGCTGGATCAGCTCCTCGGCGCCGACCGACGCTCGCGGCGTCGTGAGCAGCGCGTAGCCGCGCTCGAGCAGGTCGCCGGCGCCCGCCAGGGTGCCCCGCCCGAACACGATCAGCCGCTCGCCGTCCTGCCAGCGGAACGGCGCGACCGCGACCAACGCCGCGCCCACCTGCCTTAGAGCTCGCCCTGCTCGCCGAGCTCGTCGACGAGTCGCAACAGGTCGAGCGGGCTGAACGGCTTGCACAGGAACAGGTCCGCGCCCGCCTGCTCGGCGCGGCTCTCGACGCCGT
>DATKFF010000258.1:0-2692 GCA_035511595.1 Solirubrobacteraceae bacterium
TCAGGAGCTTCGCAGCCTCAACGTGAAGCGCCTGACACTCAAGCGGCGGAATCTGGTCGTACACGGCGCTGCGGACCACCGGATGAACGAAGTCGAGCGCGCCCTTGGCCGCCAGCACATTGATGCCGATCAGCGCACTGGCCGCCCTGTCGGCCACCGCGACATCCGTTCCGGCTATCGCGGCAACCTCGTCGAGAGGGCTACCGGGACCGAGGACCGCGGCCGCGCGGGCGACCGAGGTTGCCTCGGCTGGCAGCCGGCGCAGCCTCCGGCGGATCGCGCGGCCGACGCGCTCCGATCCGAACTCAAGCACCTTCTCCGCCTCGTTCGCGGTGCCCTCGATGCCGTCGTCGGCGAGTTCGCCGAGGAGCTCGCCGAGGAGGAACGCGTTGCCGCCAGTCGCTCGATAACACGCCGCACTGAAGGCATCGGCAGCCTTGGGCAGCCGCTCACGGACAACTGTCGTCGTCGCGCCAGCGGAGAGTGGCGCCGGCCTCAGGACACGGACAGCCGGCGCGACCATCAGCGCATCGAGCAACGCCTGGTCGGCGCCGGGCTCCGCCGGCCGCGTCGACACGACGAGCAGCGCCTCGACGTCCTCCACCCGCTCGGCCAGGAACACCAGCCACCGCAGCGAAGCCGTGTCGGCCCAGTGGACGTCATCGGCTAGCAGCAGGAGCGGCTGACGCGCCGCGAGGTTCACCACCAGCCAATGCAATCCCTGGAGCGACGCGAAGAAACCCTCCTCGGCGCGCGGCTCGCCTCCCACCGGGGCAAATACGGCCGCCGCGGGCTCCGCCCCGCCCGTCAGCAGCTCGGGGTCGTCGGCGACCTCGCGCTCAAGGAGCTGACGGGCCAGCCCAAACGCAAACGCCCGGTCCAGCGCGGAGCCCCGGGCGCGCAGAACGCACAGCCCTTCAGCCTCCCCCATCTCCTCGGCCGCACGGAGAAGTTCAGTCTTTCCGAGGCCGGCTTGGGCCTCTACAAAAAGCAGGCCACCCTCACCGCCGCGTACGCGCGCGACCTGCGCCGCTATCAGCGCCAGCTCGGCTTCCCGCTCCAGAAGACCGGTACCGCCGCGTGCCCCGAGCGAAACCATCAGGTCCAGCCTGCCACAAACGCGAATCGGAGCCCAGGACTTTGCCAAGGCGTGGCCCAACTGCAGCGGGATGGACGTTCGCGGTCGACGCGAAGCAGTGGCCGGTTGTCGGCGTGGACCGTTCGTTCATGCTGGGCGGGACGACTAGGATCAACCGATGGAGCCGCCGCAGTCGAGCGAGCTGACGCTCGAGATGAAGCGTGTGCTTCCCGCCGCTCCGTCCACTGTGTTTGCCGCCTTCAGCGATCCGGACAAACTGGCGAAGTGGTGGGGACCCGAGGGCTTCACCGCCCCGAGCCTCGAATTCAATCCCCGCGTCGGAGCCAGATACCGGATCGAGATGCAGCCGCCGGAGGGCGACCCCTTCTATCTCGGCGGCGAGTTCCGAGAGGTCGATCCCCCCGCCCGCCTCGCCTTTACGTTCGTGTACGAGGACCCAGATCCCGACGACGTCGAAACGTTGGTCGAGCTGTCGTTGCGGGATCTCGGCGAGTCGACCGAGGTCGTCTACGCTCAGGGCCGGTTCAAGACGGCGGCGCGCCGCGCGCTTCACCGGGATGGTTGGACGGATAGCTTCGACAGGCTCGAGCAATTCGTCTCGAGGAAATAATCACGCGGCAACCACCCACCCTGACCTAGCGCCGACGCTGCCCGGACGCGCTGCGCTTCTGGCGCGCGGTGTGCAGAGCTGGCGCCAACGTCGTGACTCCCTCTGTCCGGGAGCAGCGGTCAGGCAACGGCCGGCGACGTGGCCGATCCGTCACGGATGGAGGGGGGCGCGCTGCTCCGGCCCGTCCGAGGGAGGCGGTCATCCTGTGTCTTGCAACAGGGTTTCTTTCGAGCGGGTCTGCGCTTACGATCGAGTTGCCGATGGCTGATGGTCTTTCGCTTGCGCGCGGCTCATGCTGAGCGATCGGCGACGCGAACGCGCGGTGTTTGACGGGCTCCTTGACCGGGCGCGTGGTGGGCAGAGCGGGGTGTTAGTGGTGCGGGGCGAGGCGGGGGTTGGCAAGACAGCGCTACTCGAATATGCCGTCGCGTCGGCGTCGGACCTGAGGGCCGTCCGTGCGGTCGGTGTGGAGTCGGAAAGGGAGTTGGCGTTTGCGGCTTTGCATCAGTTGTGCGCGCCGATGCTCGCTCACTTGGATCTGCTTCCGGGTCCGCAGCGGGCTGCGCTGGCGGTCACGTTCGGGCTAGCCGACGGTGCTGCGCCCGATCGCTTCTTGCTCGGCCTGGCGGTCTTGGGCCTATTGTCGGAGGTGGCGGAGGAACGACCGCTGGTGTGCGTGATCGATGATGCCCAGTGGTTGGATCACGCGTCGGCGGAGACGTTGGCGTTCGTGGCTCGGCGGTTGTTGGCGGACGCGGTCGTTCTGCTGTTCTCGGCTCGTCAGCTGAGCAAGGAGTTGCTCGGCTTGCCCGAGCTGGTGGTCGAGGGGCTCGGGGAGAGCGACGCGCGTGCGCTGCTGCGTTCGGTGATTCCGGGGCCGTTGGACGAGCGGATCCGGGAGCAGATCGTGGCCGAGACGCACGGTAACCCGCTGGCGCTTATCGAGCTGACGCGGGGGTGTTCGCCGGCAGAGCTGGCGGGCG
>DATKFF010000259.1:0-3135 GCA_035511595.1 Solirubrobacteraceae bacterium
CCCATCCGCAGCGCCTGCGCGAAGCTCGAGGCGCCGACCGGGACGATCATGAACTCCTGGAAGTCGATCAGGTTGTCGGCGTGCGCGCCGCCGTTGAGGACGTTCATCATCGGGACCGGCATCACGTGGGCGGTCTCGCCGCCCAGGTAGCGCCACAGCGGCAGCTGCTCCTCGGCGGCGGCGGCGTACGCAGCGGCAAGCGACACGGCAAGGATCGCGTTCGCGCCGAGGCGTGACTTGTTCGGCGTCCCGTCGAGCGTGATCAGCAGGCGGTCGAGCGCGGCCTGTCCGGAGGCGTCCTCGCCGCGGACCGCGTCGGCGATCTCACCGTTGACGTTCTCGACGGCCTTGGTGACGCCCTTGCCGCCCCACTCGGGGCCGCCGTCGCGCAGCTCGGTCGCCTCGAACTCGCCGGTCGAGGCGCCCGACGGGACCGCGGCCCGCCCCCACGCGCCCGAGCGCACGCTCAGCTCGACCTCGACCGTCGGGTTGCCCCGGCTATCGAGGATCTGGCGGGCGTGGACGTTCTCGATCTGGCTCATTGGTCGTGGGGTTCTCCCTCGGCTAGGCGCGCGCGCGTGTAGTAGGAAAGCTGCTCATCGGGTCGCAGATCGTTCCAGCTTCGGCCTTCCAATGCGGCCAGCTCGGACGCGGTGCTGACGCGACCGCGGAACCGGTCCGACGACGCCCGCAGCGCCAGCTCCGGGTCGACGCGCAGCTTGCGCGCGATGTTGACGACCGCGAACAGCAGATCTCCGAGCTCGTGGAAGCGAGCCTCACGGGCCTGATCGCTCTGGTCCTCGCGCTCCGCGGCGGCCTCGAGCTCGTCGAGCTCCTCACGCGCGGCGTCGATCACCGGCGCCACGTCGGGGAAGTCAAAGCCGCTCGACGCGGCCCGGCGCTGCACCTTGCGCGCGTACAGCGGCCCGGGCAGGTTCTCGGGCACGTCGCCGAACAGGCCGGGCTCGCGCCCCGGCTCGTCCTGCTTGATCCGGTCCCAGTTGCGAAGCACCTCGCCCGCGCTCTCCGCCTCGGCCTCGCCGAACACGTGCGGATGGCGGCGGATCAGCTTCTCGGTCACGTGCTCGGCGACCTGCGCCAGCGAGCCGGCGCCGCGCTCCTCGAGCAGCAGCGACAGGAAGTAGACCTGGAACAGCACGTCGCCGAGCTCGTCGAGCAGCTTGCCGTCGTCGCTGCGGTGGGCGGCGTCGGCGAGCTCGTAGGCCTCCTCGACCGTGTGCGGGACGATCGAGCGCTCGTCCTGCTCTCGGTCCCACGGACACTCGACTCTCAGCCTCCGGGTGATCGCGTCGAGACGCTCGAGCGCCTCGGCCACGGGCCCGCCGGGGATCACCCGGCGCCGGTGGTGCCGGTCGCAGCCTTCGGCGCCTTGAAGCCGCTGCAGTCGGCCATCGCGTAGCCCGACCGGCAGCTGGTCTGGCTCAGCCAGTGCTTCTTGGCGGTGTTGTCAACGGCCGTCTGCGCGTTGGTCTGCTGCTGACCGCTCAGCGTCTGGCGGATCAGCGCGGTCGCCTGCGTGAGCGACTGCTGCTTGGCCTTCGTGATCTTGGTCACCTGGAAGACGTAGTAGCCGAACTGGCCCTTGACCGGCCCGAGCAGCTTGTTGAGCGGCGCCGAGAAAGCGGCGCTGTTGAGCGCGGCGTCCTCCTGGCCCCTGGTCACGCCGACCAGCAGGCCGCCGTTGTTCTTCGACGTCGGGTCGATCGAGTACTTCTTCGCGACCGCCTTCCAGCTCTGCCCGGAGGACAGCGCCGCCTTGGCGGCGTTGGCCTCGGCCTGGGTCTTTGCCAGCACGATCCGGAGGCTCAGCGTCTCGGGCGTCCCGAACTGGGTCAGGTGCGAGTCGTAGTACTGCTGGATCACCGCCGGGGTGACCGTCGTCGTGTGCTTCGCGATCAGCTTCGTGAAGATCTGGTTGATCCGGAAGCGGAACAGGATGTCGTTGAGCGTCTGCCCGGTCTGCGTCAGGAACGTGTTGAACTGCGTGGCGCTGGGGAACTGCTGGGCCTTGGCGGTGTTGAACGCCTGCTGGACCTGCGCGTTGGTCACGTTGATGTGCAGACGCGCGGCCTCCGCCTGGTACCAGTAGCCCTTGATCAGGAAGTCGAGCACCTGGCTCGAGTACTGGGTGAAGAGCTGCTTGCAGTCGGACTGCAGCTGCTTGGTCGTGGTCTTCGCGAGGCTTGGGACCTGCTTGCGGACCTGGGCGACGCAGTTGTTGAAGTTCGGCGGGTCGTTCGGGACGATCACCGGCGCGCCGGGGCTCTGGGCCGCCTGGCTCTTGGCCGCGACGAACATCCAGTGGTTGAACGCCTGGGTCGTGATCGGGTTGCCCGCGACGTCCGCGACGGAGTTGCCGGGGACGCTGCTGCCGCACGCCGAGATGGCGATCGCGACCACAAAAAGGGCGCCGAGCGCCGTGATTCCTCTACGAAGCTTCCTCACGCAGCGGGGGATAGTAGCGAGTGAAATCGCGAACGGCGGCCGCTAGCCGAAGGATTTGTTAAGTACCGGCGCTGCCCGAGGGCGGGGCCGCGTCGGCCTGTCGCAAGACCGCCTGGATCTTCGCCGTGTGGGTCACCGCGTAGTCCATCGCGGGGTTGAGCACGCCGCGGAGCGTCGAGGCGACGGCCCAGTAGCGAGGCGCGATCACGCGCGGCTGGCGTCGCTCGATCGCGCGGGCGATCGCTTCCCCGGCCTGGTCGGGCGTGATCATCTTGCGCAGGAACGCCGGCAGCATCTCGTCCTCGTCCTCGGCCAACGCCTGGCGCTGCTCGAGGCCCTGCTGCACCATCGTCGTGTCGACGAAGCCGAAGTAGGCGACCGTCGCGCTCGCGCCGTGCGGGGTGAGCTCGGCCCGCAGCGCGCGCCCAAGCTGCTCGACCCCCGCCTTGGCGACCGCGTAGGGCGACAGCAGCATCCCGTTCATAAACGCGTACACGCTGGAAACGACGACCGCCTGGCCCTGCCGCGCGATCACCTGCTCCAGCACGGGATACACGGTGCGGTAGACGCCGAGCAGGTTGACCTCGATCACCCGCTCGAACTCCTCTGGCGGCATCGCGCGCACCGGCGCCGGGGCCGGGGCGATCCCGGCGTTGGCCACCAC
Organism: Solirubrobacteraceae bacterium; assembly: GCA_035511595.1. Classification (GTDB taxonomy): domain Bacteria; phylum Actinomycetota; class Thermoleophilia; order Solirubrobacterales; family Solirubrobacteraceae; genus Palsa-465. Next base: position 3,131 of record DATKFF010000259.1, read on the forward strand.
GACGT
>DATKFF010000260.1:0-2433 GCA_035511595.1 Solirubrobacteraceae bacterium
CTCCAGCGCCCTGTCGGTCAGGTCAACCGTGAGGTGGTATCCGTCCTCGGGTTGGAAGGGCTGGTCGACCGGGTGGTTGTCGTAGACCAGGTCCGGATGCCATTGGTTCGTCTCGGCGCCGAGGAAGCCGTAGAAACGCTCGAACCCACGCCCGGTGGGCCAGTTGCGCCGTGTCGAGGCGAGGTGCATCTCGTCGGTCGGGCACAGGTGCCACTTGCCCGTCATGTACGTGTTCCAGCCGAGCTCGCCGAGGATCTCGGGCAGCATCCCGTTCTCGGGCGGGATCGTCCCGCTCGCGTTCGGGAAGCCGATCGCTGCCTCGGTGATGCACGCCATGCTGTTGCGGGTGTGGTTGCGTCCGGTCAGCAGGCACGAGCGCGTCGGCGAGCACAACGCGGTCGTGTGCCACTGCGTGTAGCGGATCCCGTTGGCGGCGATCCGGTCGATGTTGGGCGTGTCCACCGGGCCGCCGTAGCAGCCGATCGCCGAGAAGCCGACGTCGTCGAGCACGATGTAGAGCACGCTCGGCGCTCCGTCCGGCGCCTTCGGGGGCTCGAACGGCGACCAGTCCGCAACCGAGTCGCGAATGTCGACGTTGATGATGCCCTTGAACGGCTTGCTCATGTCCACCCTCCGATTTCTCCACGCATATTTCGACCACGCACAGTTGCCACGCAGGATTTCAGCGGTCCACCGACGTGCATCATCCAAATCGGATGATCCAGCCGAGGATCCGTGCCGGCCGGCCGTGGTGACGCTCCGGCGAGTGGTGCGTACAACCCCGAGTTGACCGGCGGGCACGATTGTTGGACCGGGCTGTGGCATGGATTCTGTGAGCACGTGGAAGGCGTCGTCCGCGGCGGGACCCGCAGACGGACGAAGGGAACACCGTGCCACTCGCTCACCGCACCGAAGCACCGCAGCCGCTCCCGCCATCGGGGCCACGGCGCCGTTTTCGGCCGACGTCCCGCGGACGGGACCGCGTCGCGCGCCGGGATGGCCGCCGCGTCGTCGAGCCATCGACGGTCACTGGCGCGGCCGATGACTCCGGCGGTGCACCGCCTCAGACCGATGACGCCGGTGGCGCCCGTGTGCTCCTCACGGACGCGCGGGTCGCCCTCCTCCTTCTGAACGACGCGCGCTACCGGACCATGGAGCGGTTCTTCGGGCTACCGAGGGACCAGGTCAACGCCGCGACCGCGGTTGCTGGGCTGGTTCTGGCGGACGCAGTCAGCGCCAGGGTCAGACGGTTGCTCCTCGGACCGAACCCGTCTGCCGCCGACGTGGCGCTGGGGGCGTCAGCCCTGAGAGAGAGTGTCTACGCCTTCTCCGGACAGTCTCCTTCGGAAACGCCTCTCCTCGGCACCCTGATCGTCATCGGCGTGTTGGGGCACGTTGCTCGTCCGGTCGTCGGGAGGACGCTGCACGAGGTCCGCGTCTCATCGCGTCGGCTCCGCGTGGCTTTCAACGGAGCTTTCAACAGCCGCTATGGGCATGCCGTCGTCCGCGGGCAGCGGAAGTTGAAGCGTGCGAGCTCCGTCGGCCGCGACCGGCTCTCGCCGCGCGGAGAGCGGTGACCGCATGACGACAGCGGACCGGGCGCTTGTTCATCCGGATCGGGTGATGCATGCCGGGACACCTGTACGCAGGATCCCGATCAATCGGCGCTATCCGAAAGGCGAAGACCATGACAACGGCAGTTGAATCTCGCACGCCAACCACATCCTCGAAGGTCGGCGCCGAGCGAAGCCGGCGAGCTGACGTTTTCGTCATCTTCGGGATCTCGGGCGATCTCGCGAAGGTGATGACGTTTCACTCGCTCTACAGGCTCGAGCAGCGCGGCCTGCTGAACTGCCCGATTGTCGGCGTCGCGGTGAGCGACTGGTCGGTGGCCGAGCTCCGCGACCATGCGCGTACCGCGATCGAGGACTGCGGCGAGCACATCGACGACGAGGTCTTCGATCGCCTCGCGGCGCGGCTCTCATATGTCAGCGGCGACTTCGGCGACGCCGAGACGTACAAGCGCGTCGCACGGGCCGTCGGAGACGCATCCACCCCGGTCTTCTATCTCGAGATCCCGCCGTTCCTGTTCGGCCGGGTGATCAAGGGGCTCACCGACGCGGGCCTCACCAAGACGGGGCGCGTCGTGGTCGAGAAGCCCTTCGGCCACGACCTCCAGTCCGCCCGCGAGCTGGCCGACGAGATCCACGAGTACATCGACGAGTCGCAGCTCTTCAGGATCGACCACTTCCTCGGGAAGATGGGTACCGCCGAGATCCTCCTGCTCCGGCTCGCAAACCCGGTGTTCGAGCCGCTCTGGAGCCGCCACTACGTGTCGGCCGTCGAGATCACGATGGCCGAGAGCTTCGGCGTCGAGGATCGCGGTCACTTCTACGATCCCGTCGGCGCGCTGCGTGATGTGGTCGTCAACCA
>DATKFF010000261.1:0-5014 GCA_035511595.1 Solirubrobacteraceae bacterium
GCCGCGCCCGAGCCCCCCCATCCCCTCGTCCTCGTACCTGCGCTGGATGCGCCGCACTGTGCGCGTAGAGACCTCGAAGGCGCGCGCGACGTCGTTCTGGTCGGCCCAGCCCCGATCGACCAGGCTCACCATCGCGTACGCGCGCTCCATCGGGTCGTCGTCCGCGAAGTGCGCGACCACGACCCCCGCGACCACGACGACGCGGAGCTCCTGCTCGACGCGCAGCACGCAGCGGCTGTTGATGACGATCGCGCCCGCGGCGCTGGACACGGGCAGCGGGAGCTCGCGCTGCTCGGCTCGGTTCTCGGGGTCGGCCATACGGCGCCGACCCTGCCCGCCCGAACCCGGACATTGGAGGGGGCCCGAACGAAAAAGCGGACAGGTTGGGTCCGCACCCCCCGCAAGCCTTCAGCGGCGCCCTCCTTGTGATCCACCCCTCGGCGCTCTGCTGATCCATCGCGCCGCCGGGTGACGGTCGTGCCGGCGGCGCGATCGTGATCCACTCCGGCGGCGTCCCGCCGGTCGTGGCTTCCAACGCGGAGGAGCCCACGAAGCTCGACGGATGGCAACGCGCCGTCGATGCACCGAGTGCCGCTGCGTGTTCACCCCTTCGCCGCAGGCGCAGTCGACGCAGCGGGTCTGCGGCCCCGAGTGCCGCACCGTTCGCGATCGCAAGCTCGCCCGGGCGCGCCGCCGCCGTGAGGTGGAGGCCTACCGCGTCGACGAGCGCGGTCGGCAGCAGGAGCGGCGCGCGGCGCAGGCTGCCCGAGCGGCGGAGGCGCGCTCCGCCCACGCCGAGGCGGCGAGGCCCGAAGCGGCGCAAGCCCCGGCGGCTGCGGCGGGCGGGGGATGTCACGCGCCACCTTCGACGTCCAAGCCCTCGGAATCGCTGGATGAAATTGTCCGATTCGTGGATCGCCGACTGGAGGTGTCACGCGCCAGCTTGCTGCGCGCTCTGCGCCGGAAATGGCCTTCGCAACGCGCCGGCCGTGGCGAAGGTCAGGCGGGTGTCACGCGCCAGCTTGCGCGTCCAAGTGCTTGATTGGATGGGGAGATCGGGCGCGATCGTGGACGACGTCACGCATGAGCATCGCCACGGAGGCCACGGGGATGGTGCAGTCAGCGGCGTGCAGACCTGCTCCCACCCCGAGCGTGACGTCGACCTCGCCGAGCTCGGCGAGGGCCTGGCGGCGCTGCGGCTGTGCGACGCCTCGGCGCTCGAGGCGATGCGTCGGTCGCTGGCGCGTCACGGGCAGCTCAGCGCGCTGTGCCTGTTCACCGAGCGCGGGCGGCTCGAGATCATCGACGGCTTCAAGCGGGTGCGCGCCGCGCGCGCCCTGGGCCTGAGCACGCTCCGCGCGAGCGTCGCCGACGTCGACGCGGTGAGCGCCAAGGTCCAGCTCGCGGCGCTGCACGATCGGCGCGGGCTGACCGAGCTCGAGGAGGCGTGGCTGATCCGGTCGCTCTACCGCGAGCACCACCTGTCGCAGCCGACCATCGCGGCCCGGCTCGGGCGCCACAAGAGCTGGGTGTTCCGGCGACTGATGCTCGTCGAGGCCCTGGACCCGACCGTGCAGGCGGACGTGCGGCTCGGCCTGCTCGCGCCGCGGGCGGCGGTGGCGGTGAGCCAGTTGCCACGTGGCAACCAGCACGACCTCGCCGGCCTGGTCATCCGTCGCGGCCTGACCGTGCGGCAGACCGAGCTCGTCGTCGCCGAGCTGCTCGATCTCGACGATGACGCCGCCCGCGCTCGGCACATCGCGCGCCGGCTCGAAGGCGCCGCCCCGGGCGCGCCGCCCGGCGGGCGCGCCACGCGCGCGGTCAAGAGCGAGATCGACTGGCTGGCCGGCGACATCCGCACAGTGCGGCTCGTCGCGGCCCGGCTCGAAGCACGCCTCGCGGGCGGCTCGCTCCGCTCCATCGGCCCGGAGGCCGCGGCGATCGCCGAGGACAGCCTCCGCGGGCTGGTGCCGGTGCTCGACGCCCTCCGGCGCGGCATCGACATCGCTTGTGCTCCAAGGACCTCCATGCCCGACAAGGACGCTGCATGACCGCGACATGGCGCAGCCGCGAGGAGCTGATCCATCAGCTCGTGACCCTCCACCGGCAGGGCCTCTCCGCGCGGGCCATCGCCCGCGCGCTCGGCATCAGCCGCAACACCGTCAAGGCGCTGATCGCGGCCCACGCCGCCGCGCGTGAGGCGGGGCAACCAGCGCTGCCGCCGTGCCCGGAGCGCGCGCCGCGAGCGTCCAAGGTCGACGCGTACGCGCCGCGTGTCGGCGAGCTGCTCGGGCGATACCCCGACATCACCGCGCAGCGCGTCTTCGAGACGCTGCGCGAGGAGGGCTTCGCCGGCGGCTATACCGCCGTCAAGAAGTACGTGCGCAGGATGCGCCCTCCGCCGCGCCCGGAGCCGAGCCTCGCGACGCCCGATCACGGCCCCGGTGAGATGTCCGAGAATGACTGGTCCCCGTACGAGGTCCGCTTCACCGACGGTCACAAGGAGAAGGTCCAGTGCTTCTCCTACGTGCTCGTCTACTCCCGGCGCAAGCACCTCGACGTCTATCGACGTGCCGACCTCTTCGCGCTCATGGACGGTCACACACAGGCCTTCACGCGATTTGAGGGCTGCGCCCACGTGTGCACCTACGACAGCCAGAAGAATGTCGTGCTGCGATGGGAAGGGCAGCAGCCCATCTACAACCCGCGCTTCCTCGCCTACACCGCACATTACGAGTTTCGCCCCCGCGCCGTGCGCGGCGATCCCAACGCCAAGCCCCGCGTCGAGCGCAGCTTCTGGGAGGCCGAGCGCTCCTTCTTCAACGGCCGCTCCTTCGTCGACTTCGAGGACATGAGAGCGCAGCTCGCACGCTGGCTCGACACCATCGTCGATCAGCGACGCCGCCATGGGGAGACGCCGCTCGACCGCTTCGCCCGGGAGCGCCAGCACCTCGTGCCCTTGCCCCGTCACCCCTACGACACCGCGCGTGTCGTCTACCGCATCTGCTCCATCGACGGCTTCGTCGCCTGGGAGGGTAACGCCTACGCCGTCCCCTACGACCATGTCACCGACATCCTGCCGATCCGCATCACCCAGCGCGAGCTCTTCGTCTATGCGGCCGACCTCACCTGCGTCGCGCGCCACGAGCTCGCGCCCCGCGGCAAAGGGCTCCGGCTCGACCCCGCGGGGCTGCACCCGAGGCCGGCCAGGCAAAGCCCCGTCGACCTCGATCAGCTCCGCGTCGCCTTCGAGCGCATGGGCGAGCACGCGGCGCGCTTCTTCCGCCTCATGAGCGCGGGGGCGGCGCGCATCTGGGGACACCAGGCGCGCCAGATCCTCCAGCTGCGCGAGCGCTTCACCACGGCCGACCTCGACGCGGCCCTGCGCCACGCCGCCGCCTTCGGCGCCTTCGACCACCACGCCGTCGAGCGCATCCTCGCCGCGCGCGCCACGCCCCGCTCGCTCGACGAGTACGTCGCCGAGCAGACCACGCGCCGCGTCGTCGATGCGCTCGGGCAGCATCGCACCGAGCCGCGCGACCTCACCGAGTACGACCGCCTCCCCGGCGGGACCGACCTCTCCGGCGCCGTGCGCGCCGACGACAGCAAGGAGACACCATGTCCAGACGACACAGCGGCAGCGACCCGCCCGCCGACCGAGACCTCACCGTCGAGCGACTCCGACGACACCTCGTCTTCCTCGGCCTGACCCACATCCACGGCCACCTCGACGAGCTGCTCGCCTGGGCCCTGCACGACAAGGCCGGCCCCACCGCCCTGCTCGAGCACGTCCTCGGCGCCGAGGTGGGCAGCAAGCTCGACGGGCGCATCGCTCGACGCATCGCCACCAGCGGCCTGCGCGAGCTCAAGACCCTGGAGGCCTTCGACTGGAACTTCCAGCCCACGCTCGACAGGGCCTTCATCCTCGAGCTCGACCGCCTCGCCTTCGTGCACCGCAGGGACGACCTCGTCATCACCGGCAAGAGCGGCACCGGCAAGAGCCACATCCTCAAGGCCTTCGGCCGCCGCGCCTGCGAGCAGGGCATCCGCCTGCGCTACGCCCGATGCGTCGACCTGCTCGACGACCTCTACGCCGGTCTCGCCGACAACACCTACGCCCGCCGCCTCAAGGCCTGGGCCCGCCCCGACCTGCTCATCATCGACGACGTCGGCCTCGGCCAGGTCAAGATGCGCGACGACGAGCCCACCGCCGCCCACACCCTCTTCAACTTGATCGACCGCCGGCACGGCCGCGTCTCCACGGCCGTCACGTCCAACATCGCCCTGAGCGACTGGGGGCGCTACCTCGGCGACACGACCGTCGCGATGGCCATCCTCGACCGGCTCGCGATGAACGCGATCCGCGTCGACATCAACGGCCCGAGCTACCGGCAGCACCTCGCCAAGCTGCGCGCCGACAAGACGACCGCCCCCAAGGGCGAGGCCGCAGGCGCGTGACCTCCCCGTAGCGACGCGGCCGACGTCGACGCCCACGCTTCGCCGCGCACCGTGCCTCGACGCGCAGGCTTTCCACAGCCGGCCACAGGTTTTCGGTCTCCCCCCCTCGACCCCCCCTCGGGCCACCTGCACCCGGGCGAGTTGCTACTGCTACCTGAGCCGCCGCTACGACGACGGCGTTGATGATCTTCGGATCGGAGATCGAGCCGCGGCTGGATCACGATCGCGCCGCCATGGAGCCACCACGGCGCCGGCGAGGTGGATCTCCCAGACGCCCGGAAGTGGATCAGCTCCAGGGCGCCGCTGAAGCCGCAAGCGCGGGGTCAGTGATCTCGCGGGGATGCGCGCCCTATGTCAGGAGGTCTGGAATCGGGAGCTCGCTCGCATGGGGGAACGCTCGCTCCCGCGACGCCGAGCCCCGTCGGATGCGGCCGGGCGAGCCCACCTCCAGCCGAGCGCCGGCCGGCAGGGGCGAGCTCCCTCCGAGAGCGCCGGAGCCGCTCCCCAAGAGCCCGCGCGAGCTCGCACGGGGCAGAGCCTCGCCGTGCGCGGGTTG
>DATKFF010000262.1:0-6026 GCA_035511595.1 Solirubrobacteraceae bacterium
GTGTTCGTGTTCACGCCCAAGGGCGAGGTCAAGTCGCTGGCCGCGGGCGCGACCCCGCAGGACTTCGCCTACGAGATCCACACCGACGACGGTCACCGCTGCGTGGGCGCGAAGGTCAACGGCAAGATCGTGCAGCTGTCCTACCAGCTGCGCTCGGGAGACATCGTCGAGGTGCTCACCTCGAAGCGTGACCGCGGTCCCTCGCGGGACTGGCTGGCGCTAGTCAAGACGACCCGGGCGCGCAACAAGATCAAGGCGTGGTTCAAGGCCGAGTCACGCAAGGACACCGAGCACACGGGCCGCGAGCTGCTCCAGGATCACCTCAAGCGCCAGGGGCTTCCGTCCCAGAAGATCGTGGGCTCGACGCTGCTGGCGGACGTGATCCGGGAGATGGGGTTCCGCAAGGCCGACGACTTCTACATCGCCCTCGGCGCGGCGAAGATCTCGCCAAAGGTCGTCGTCAACAAGATCCTGCAGCGGCTGAAGCAGGGCGATTCGGCCGAGTCCGAGCCAACCGCGGCCGACGACCTGCTGCGCACGTCGCGGCGGCGCTCGCGCCCGACGACCTCGTCCTCGCGCTACGGGATCTCGGTCGAGGGGATCGACGAGGTGATGCTGAGGCTGGCCAAGTGCTGCCGGCCGGTGCCGGGCGACCCGATCGTGGGCTACATCTCGCTGGGGCGCGGGATCACGATCCACCGCGAGGATTGCCCGAACGTGGCCGTACTCAAGCGTGACCCCGAGCGCTTCACGCGGGTGTCCTGGGACGGCGACGCGGAGACATCGTTCAGGGTCGAGATCCAGGTCGACGGCTGGGATCGCCACCGCTTGCTCGAGGACATGTCGAGGACCTTCGCCGAAGCGGGAATCAACATCCTCGAGGCGTGGTGCACGGTCAATCATCCGATGGTCAAAAACAGGTTCGTGGTCGAGGTGGGGGACACCCGCGTGCTCGACCAGACGATCTCCCGTCTGCGCAACATCGACGCGGTCTTCGACGCCTACCGCGTAACGCCCGGCGGCGGCTAGGGCGATTCGAGCGCTTGGAGCGGGCGCGGCGCCGGCGCGGCTGACACCCGATCTCCCGCATGAGCGTGATGAGTTTGCGTTCATAGTGAACGGTTTTTCATCACGCTGAAGACAAGCGCCAGGTGAGGGGCGCAAGCGGCGTACGGTCAGGGTCTCCGGCGCACGGTCTTCGCCGTGAGCGTGATGAGTTTGCCTCCACAGCGAAGGATTTTTCATCACGCTGGGCGCGTCCCGGAAAGAGCTCCGCGGTCACCGCCCGAGGTCCTCGCCGCCGCTCGCGGGTGGTCGACCACCGGCAGGCGGCCGGCCACCCGGAGCCGAGCGGCCGCGCTCCGGCGGCCTCACCCTGATCGTCCGCGCCTTGCCGCCGCGCAGCTTTGAGATCAGCACCGCCTCGCCCGTACGGAGCGTCTTGATCTCGTTCGGGTGGACGATGAACTGCTCCGCCTCGCGGCGCGTGCCTCGGACGGGGGAGCCGGTGAAGATCGAACCCCCGATCTGTCTCGTTTCCTCCCACCGCCTCTCGGTGCCCGCCATCTGCGCGATCGTCTGCGCGGAGTCCGGCACGTCCTGGCGGAGCGCGAGCTTGAAGGCGGTGTTCCCGAGCACCTGGTCGCGAACGCCGCGCCCGGCGCGGTCGAGGTCGGCCATCTCCTGGGTCGCCACGAGGACCGCCACCCCGGCCTCGCGTCCGCGCGCGAACAGCGCGATCACGTGGTCGCTGCCGATCCCGGAGAACTCGTCGATCGCGATCGTCGCCTGCGAGGGCCGCCCGCCCGCGGCCAACTCGTCAAGGCGACTGCCGGTCGCGCTGATCAGGTCCTGGACCGCGAGCGTCCCGAGCTGGGCGGCGAGCTGCCCGTAGCGGCTCGAGTTGAGGCTGAAGAGCACCACCTCCTCGCCCGCCAGCGCCCTCCGCACGTCCACGGCTCCGCTCGCCTGGTCCGGGCTCGGCGGCACGAGGAACCGGCCGGTATGCGACTCGGTGATGATCGCCAGGCGGCTCTGGAGCCCCCGTACGGCGCTGTGCTGGTCGGGCGTCAGCCCGGACAGGTAGTCCTGAACACGGTCGGTCAGCGGACGGGGGAGACCGCGGAGCGCCGGCGGAAGACGGCGAGGATCCATCAGCCGGACCACCTCGTCGAGCGTGGGCGGGCGCTCCGGGTGCGCGCTCTCGAGCACCTGGAGGACGGTCTGCACGTAGCGCTCCGCCGCCCGCTGGTAGTGGGGCTCGGTGAATCGTTCGGTCGAGATCAGCTTGTCTTTCAGCTCGGTCGCGTTCCCGTGCTGGAGCGGATTCCAGTGCCCAGGGCCGTCGGGCGTCCAGATCCGGAACGGACGGCCGGCCGCAGCGGCCGCCGCCGCGAGCCGCCGCGCGAAGTCCGGCGAGCCCTTCATGTCGATCGCGAGGACCGGCCGCCCCTGTCGGATCTGCTCGGAGAGGATCGTCAGCAGGGTCGTCGTCTTGCCGGCGCCGCTGGCGCCGAGCAGCAGCCCATGGCCGGAGAGCTCGCGCTGGGTAATGGTCACCTGACGTCCGGCCTTGTCGGCTCCGAGCGGGATCACGTCCGCCGGCCGGGATCGCCCGATCGCGGCGCGGCGAGCGACCCACCCGACCGCCTGTACGGCGGTCATCGCGATCGAGACCACGATCAGCGCGGTGGTGGCCCAGGGCGGCGCGGCGAGGAAACCGACGAACGCGACGGGGAGCCAGTAGCGAGCCCATCTTGACCGGCTCACCGCGACGCCCCGAGCTGTTGTGGCCGCTGGATCGACCGGTGCCGACCGCTGCTCGCCGCCCCAGACTTGCGGTCGGCCCATCGGAAGTACTGGACGTGGACGCGGTCCGAGACGCCGACGCGCGCCGCCGACGCCTCGATTGCGCGCCGCAGCGCGGGCTTCTCGACGAGATACAGGACCGCGTCGATGCGGCTGTCGGCGCCGTAGCCCGCGAGGATCTTCTCCCGCCGCGCCCGGCCCTTCTTCGTCAGCTCGAGCTCGATCGCGATCCGTCGGCCCTGCGGCGTGACCAGCAACAGGTCCGGATAGTGCAATCGCTCCTGGCCACGTGGTCCCAGGCCTCCGAGCCGGACACCGTAGGGCTCGCCGTCGCGGTCGGCGGACCCGTCGTGCGAGCGGAGCACGCGCTCGCCGATGACCTCACGCATCGGGCCGAAGCTGCCGCCGCGAGCGGCCAGCCACAGCCACGCCGCGCCGACGTCGTGGGCGTAGAAGGCGAGGTTCAGCCGCGGGGCGGGCAGGCGGCTCCCGATCGCCTCGAGACCGGGCCGCCGTATCTGGCAGACCGCCGGCTCGCCGTCGAACACGCGCCGGTGCGCGACGAACCCGCCACGCGCGAGCGAGCGCACGCGGGTACGCGTCGCGTCCGCGGAGGCGCCGAGCAGGGACTGCAGATGGGTCTCGAGCGCCAGCCGATGCTCGGACAGGAACCACAGCAGCCGCAGGTCACGCTCGGTGAGGCGGACCTCGCGACGCGTCGGACGGTGGGCGGCCACCTAGATATGAGCGACCGGCGAGGTGTTTTCACCCCCCTCGGTCCGGGGCGCTACTGGCCCGGGTGGGGCAGCGAGCTCGTGTCGACCACCTGGAAGTCCCGCCCGCTCAGCTGACCGAGCTGGTGCAGCGCGTCGTCGTTCCAGCGCGGGTTGGGCGCGCCTGAGATGTACCACGGCGAGCCGTTGTCCGCGAGGATCATCCCGTACGCCTTGAGCGCCTGCGCGACCACGCGCGCCTGATACGGCAGGCCGGAGATGTTGACGCTCGCCTTCAGCCGCACGCGCATCCCCATCGGCGGGTAGAAGCCGCTGCAGGTCGATGCCTCGTGGCGGGCGGGATACACGTAGCGCGGCGCGGTGCACGGCGCCGTGAACCGCAGCGCGTGGTCGATCGAACCGCGCGCCACCTCGTCGTACCGAGCTAGGCCGGGGAGGATCGGCAGCCCGGCGGCGTCGGCGGACGTCCAGCCCGCCGGACGGAGATGGTCCGAGCGCAGGTTGAAGATCGCGCCTGAGCCGGCGGTCCAGTACGCCCCGCCGCGGTGCGGGTAGGCCGAGAACAGCTCGTAGTCGGTGCAGGTGGCGCTGTCGACGACGATCACGTGTCGGTCGCCGGTCGCGTTCGGGCCGCCCTCGATCGGGGCGTTGCGCGGGATCGGGTAGGGGCCGCGGTCTGATTCGTCGGAGTACTGGAAGGACACCGGCACCCGGCGCGTGCGGCCTGAGACGACCACGAACGGAATCCCGTTGGGGGCGCCGGCGTAGACGGTCCCGAAGTCAGGGTGAACCGGGCTGGCGAGGCCAATGCTGGCGACGAGCTTGGCCGAGTTCTTGGCGACGGGGAGCCGGTCCACGCGCTGGTTCCACGGGTTGTCCGCCGGAAACACCTGGCAGCTCGGGGCGCCCGGAAGCGGATGCGCCGAGACAAGCGCGGGGATCGCCACCGCCGCGCCGACCGCGACCAGGACGAGCAGACCCCGCCGCATCTAGGCGACCACCGTAAGGGCGCCTGGCAGCACCCCGAACTCAGCCTCGGTGATCTCGCCGATGTAATCGCCGTCGACCTGCAGCGGCACCGCTCGCTCGTCGAGCGACCGGACACGCATGCGTGTGAGGCCGGTGAACGGCTGGATCTGCCGATGCTGGGCGGCGCGGCCCGGTTTCGACAGCGCGCGCCAGACCAGCGTCGGAATGTCGATCGGGCTTGCCCGCTTGAGCACGACACCGGAGAGATCGCCGCTGTCGAGCGTCGCTCCCTCGCCGAAGTGCACCGGGCGCTCGCCGAAGAAGGTGTACGGGCTCGTGTTCTGGATCAGCATCGTGACGCCCGTGAGCTTCTCCTCGCCGAGGTCGGCCTCGAGCCGCGGCGGATTCACGAGGTAATGACGGTTAAACGTCCGCACCGCCGTCACCGCGTAGTACCACTCGCCGAAGCGCTGCTTGAGCCGCGGATGGGCGTCGACCTGCTCGACGACGCTGGCATCGAGCCCGAGGCCGGCCGAGAACAGGAACTTGCGCTCGCCCGCGAACCCCAGATCGAGCGACCGCGGCCGCCAGTCGTCGGCCATCCGCAACAGGTGCTCCGTCGCGTCGACAACGTCGGTCGGGATCCCGAGCATCCGGCAGTAGACGTTCGCGCGCCCTCCCGGCAGGCAGGTGAGCGGCGTGTCCGAGCCAGCGAGCCCGTTGGCGGCCTCGTTCACGGTGCCGTCGCCGCCGAACGCGACGACCACGTCGTAGCCGCCGCGCGCCGCCTCACGCGTCAGCTCGGTCGCGTGATCGCGGGACTGCGTCTCCACAGCCTCCACGTCGTAGGTGCCCCGCAGCGCGTACACCACGAGGTGCTTCAGCCGATCCGACACCGTTGACGCGTACGGATTGACGATCACCAGCATCCGCTTGCGCGGCGCGTCCCCGCCGGCGCGCAGCGCCGATTCGAGGCGGTCCAGGAGATCGGTTGTCGCGGCTGTCATGCCCACCCCCCAACACCGACGCGGGGTCGTCGTTACGCCTTGTATACTCCCGCCCCACATAGCTGTACGCATCAAGAGGGGTGGAGGGACTGGCCCTATGAAACCCCGGCAACCTCCCGCAAGGGAAAGGTGCCAATTCCATCAGGCTCCAACGACAAGCCTGGGAGATGTGGATAGGCGGTTTCAAGGACCTCCGACCACAGACCCCGGCGGAGGTTTTTTCACATATGCCGCCAGAGTCTCTTCGTTGCAAGGAATGCAGGACCACCTACCCGCTCGAGGCGCGGTACGTCTGCGAGCAGTGCTTCGGCCCGCTCGAGGTCGCCTACGCGTCGCGGGCAGACGCTGACCCCGAGGAGCTGCGCCGGCGGATCCAGGCCGGGCCGCACTCGCTGTGGCGCTACACCGACTTCCTGCCGGTGGGCGCGCCGCCCCGTGGGGTGTTGACCGCCGGCTGGACGCCGTTGCTGCGGGTCGATCGGCTGGCCGACGAGCTCGGCCTGCGCGA
>DATKFF010000263.1:0-3335 GCA_035511595.1 Solirubrobacteraceae bacterium
TTGAGAATGGCAGTGGCCCACCCTCAATCGCTTAGCGGTGAGCTGGTAGATCGCGATCGTGAGCGCGCGGCAATCGACGAGTTGCTCGACGGCGCGCGAGGCGAGAGCGGAGGAGTCCTGGTATTGCAAGGAGAGCCAGGGCTCGGCAAGACTGCGCTGTTGGAATACGCCGCTGAGGCGGCAACGGACTTTAGATCGGCCCGGACCGTCGGGATCGAGTGCGAAATGGAGCTGGCATTCGCAGCGCTCCAGCATCTGTGCTCGCCATTCCTGGCGCTCATGGAGCGGCTGCCGCAACCGCAGCGTGACGCGCTTGCCGTCGCGTTCGGGTTCAGCGCCGGGGCGGCTCCGGATCCGTTCCTGGTGGGACTGGCCGCGCTCGGGCTACTCGCCGAGGCCGCCGAAGAGCAGCCGCTGCTTTGCTTCGTCGATGACGCGCAGTGGCTCGATAGCGCCTCCGAGCGGGCGCTGGCGTTCGTAGCGCGCCGCTTGGTAGCGGAGCAGATCGTGCTGGTGTTCGCAACGCGGGAGGTCGGAGAGGTACTCACTGGCCTGCCCGAACTCCAAGTTCCTCCCTTAGGGCGTGATCATGCCCGTGCGCTTTTGCAGTCCGTGTTGCCCGCTTCGCTGGACGATCGCGTCCTGGAGCGGATCCTTGTCGAGGCACGTGGAAATCCGCTCGCGCTTCTCGAACTCCCGCGCAGCTTGACCGGGCCCGAGCTCGCCGGCGGGTTCGGGTTGGTCACGGCGATGCCGTTCGCAACAGACATGGAGGACCGCTACAGGCAGAGGCTGGCGAGACTTCCTGCCGATGCGCGGCGCCTACTGCTGGTCGCGGCGGCCGACCCTCTCGGTGACCCGGCACTCGTGTGGCGGAGTGCCGAGCGGCTCGGGATCTCCGAGTCGGCGGCGCAGACGGTTGAAGCGGAGGACTTGCTGGCGCTGACGCCGCGAGTCGTGTTCCGTCACCCACTGGTCCGCTCGGCCGTTTACGGAGCCGCCGAACTGAGCGAGCGACGTGAAGTGCATCGTGCGCTGGGGGAATCGACCGAAATAGAGCTGGACCCGGACCACCGCGCCTGGCACCGCGCACAGGCCGCGGCGACTCCCGACGAGGCGATCGCCGCCGAACTCGAACGTTCCGCGGCGCGTGCGCAGTCGCGGGGCGGGTTCAGCGCGGCTGCGGCGTTCCTCGAGCGTGCAGTCGCGCTTTCGTCTGAGCGCTCAATGCGCGCGCAGCGCGCCCTCGCAGCCGCACAAGCGAAGCTACAAGCTGGCTCTCTCGAAGACGCTCTCGAGCTCTCGGAGGCAGCGCTTGTCGAGGACCGTCTGCGCCCCCGAGTGCATCTGCTGCGCGCGCAGATCGCGTTTGCGTCAAGGCGTGGCGGTGACGCAACGCCTGCTCTGCTCAGGGCGGCAGCCGAGCTGGAGGGAGTCGAGCCGAGCCTCGCCCGCGAGACATACCTCGAAGCCATCTCGGCCGCGACGTTCGCGGGTCGACTGGCCCGCGGAGGAGGCACTGTGACAGCCAGCAAAGCCGCACTTGCGGGCCCTCCCATGCCGGAGAAACCGGCGCCGTCGGACCTCCTGCTCCACGCGTTGGCGGTCCGCTTCACCGAGGGGTACCCGGAGGGCGCGCCCCTCGTCAAGAAAGCGTTGAAGGCGTTCGAGCGCGAGACCGTCCTGGCGCCGCCTGATGCCCGTTGTCTCTGGTTTGCGAGCTACGCCGCCCTCTGGATGTGGGACGACGCGACCTGGGCGGCGCTTTCGAGCCGGCATCTCGAGCTCCTGCGGCAAACGGGCGAGCTCTCGGCGCTGCCGTTCGTTCTCAGTAACCAGAGCAGCGTCTACGCCTTCATGGGTGATCTCGAGGCCGCAGCGTCTGTCGAGCAAGAGCTCAAGGCCGCGACCGAAGCAACCGGAATCGCCCCTGCCCCCTACGGCCGGCTCACGATCGCCGCCCTGCGCGGTCGCGAGGCGGAGTTTTCCGAAGTCGCCGAAACGACCGTCCGGGATGCGGAGGCGCGGGGGGAGGGCAGCGTACTGACGGTCTTCGAGTTTCTCAGCGGAACTCTTTACAACGGGCTCTCGCGCTATGACGCTGCGCTCGCCGCGGTCCTTCCCGCAGAGCGTTTCCACACCGAGGGTCAAGCTATCTGGGCGCTCACGGAGCTGATCGAGGCGGCCGTCCGATGCGGGGACCCCGAGCGTGCACGTCGCGCGTTCGATCGGGTCCAAGAGACGACGAGCGCGGCCGGCACCGATTGGGCGTTGGGGATCGAGGCCCGTTGCCGCGCGTTGCTCAGCGAGGGCACGGAGGCGAGCGAACTTTACGAAGAGGCGATAACGCGGCTGGGTAGAACCAGCATCCGAGTGCAGCTCGCGCGGGCCCACCTTCTCTACGGGGAGTGGCTGCGGCGGGAGCACCGACATCGCGACGCCCGCAAGCCGCTGCGGACAGCGCACGAGCTCTTCAGTGACTTCGAAATGGACGCGTTCGCCGAGCGGGCACAGCGCGAGCTGCAGGCGACGGGCGAGCGGGCCCGGAAGAGGACGGTCGATACCGTTGACGAGCTCACCCCGCAGGAGACCCAGATCGCGCGTCTTGCGGCGGAGGGGAACACGAACCGCGAGATCGCTGCTCGGCTGTTCGTCAGCCAGCGCACGGTCGAGTATCACCTCCAGAAGGTGTTCCGCAAGCTCAATGTGAAGACACGTACTCAGCTCGCACACCGCGACCTGTAGCTACGGCCCCCTTCCCCCGGCGAACCGCATGTCTGGCGTCGTAGCTTGCTGCCGGTGCAAGTCCTGCCACCCGTGGCACGACTGCGGGCGACGCCTCGAGAACAACTGAGGAATCTACGGATTCGAGTCTGCGGCGGTGGCGAAATCCTTGCCCAGCGTGAACAGAAACGGCAACCCGAGCGTTCAGTTCGTCACGACTGCCACGGCCGCCGGCGCGGTTCGCATCGCGCCGACGGAGGGCCTGCCAGTTCCACGGCACGCCCAGCACACGGCGATCGTGCCGGACCGACCATCGCGTAGCTGTCGTAATCGCTCTACTGGGCGGATGCTCGACTCGCCGAGCATCCGCCCAGTCAGGACGGAGACCTTTGAGCAAGCCCAGCCGCTAGCCGACTCCGGCGGGACCGGCCGCCTCGCTCAGAACAGCATTCCAGTCGAGGTCAATCAGCAGGTCGGTCGATGAGCCAGGACACCCTTCTCGACCTCTCGCGCTGGCAGTGGGCACTGACGGCGGCGATGCACATCACCTTCCCGGCGGTGACGGTCGGCACCAGCGTGTTCCTCGTCGTCTGTTACGCGATGTACATGCG
>DATKFF010000264.1:0-13800 GCA_035511595.1 Solirubrobacteraceae bacterium
GAGGTTGTGGTAGTACGAGTTGATCTGCCGCGCGCGCTTCGCCGCGACGATGACGCTCGCGTAGTTTGAGTCGACGTGCTCGAGCAGCTTGTCGATACGGGGTGAAATCAAGGCTTCGGTGTCCTTTGCCTAGGGGCTTTAGAAGGTTAGCGACCAGCGAGCGCGGTGCGGACGATTGCAGCCAACTCTTCAGTCGCCTGCTCGAGGCGGTCGTTCACGACGACATGGGCGAACTCGGGCTGGGCGTCGAGTTCACGCTCGGCGGTCAGCATCCGCTCGTCCACCTGATCGGCCGTGTCGGTGCCCCTCCCGACCAGGCGTGCGCGCAGTGCCTCAGGTGATGGCGGCGCGATGAACACCGCCGTCGCCTCGGGCATCGCGGAGCGCACCTGCCGCGCGCCCTGGACCTCGATCTCCAGCACGACCGGCGTGCCTTCCGCGAGCCGGCGCTCGACCTCTGAGCGGAGCGTCCCGTAGCGATTGCCCGAGTAGGTGGCGTGCTCGAGAAAGTCGCCGGCGGCGGCATGCGCCTCGAATTCCTCGGGCGAGAGGAAGTGATAGTCGACCCCGTCACGCTCGCCGGGCCGGGGCTTGCGGGTCGTCGCCGAGACCGACAGCTGGAGGTCGGGGACCCGCTCCAGAAGCCCTCGGATCAGTGTGCCCTTGCCGACCCCTGAGGGCCCGGTGATCACGAACACCCGCGGCACCAGGCCGCAGCGGCGCTGAGTCTCAGCGCCGCCGCATGAACGCGACGAGCTCGCGCCGTTGGCGCTCGGACAGACCGCCGACGGTCTTGCTCGGCGAGATCTTGCACTGGGTCAGGATCTTGTTGACTTTTACGCGCCCGTACTTGGGGACCGCGAGCAGCAGGTCGAACACCTTCGCCGTCTCCAAATACTCAGGCGGTGCCAGCAGCAACTCGTCGATCGGCTGACGGCCGGCCTTCAGGTCCCGTTTCAGCTGCGCGCGGCGACTGCGAATGTCATTTGCCCTCTGGAGCGCTTCCATCCGTTGCATGTAGGAGCGTTCCGGCGCCACGGTTGGCTTGGAGAGCTGTTCGCTGACCGGCGGCATGGCGGGCGACTATACATCTTGAGGCCCGCCGATCAAGCCAAATCAGCCCAATTTGGCTCGACCTCTGGTTGAGGTGGAGCATTGTCGAGGTGGGTTCGGGGAATAGCGAGTTTTTGCAGGGGGTTTCACGCGGTCGAGGGATCACGGGGGAGGCGTTTGCCAATATCGAATCCGGTCTGGAATCGGGCGCTTAAATCGCGCTATTTGCGAGCAACCGGTCGAGCTCAGAGGCGATCCGGAGACCAGCCGCCGGGTCTCTGAAGCTCTCGGTGCCGACCGCCACGAGGGTTGCGCCGGCTCGCATCAGATCGAGTGCGTCGCGGCCGCTCTGCACTCCGCCCATCCCCACGACCGGAATCTCGACCTCGCTGCAGACCGCGCTGACCTGCGCGAGCGCAACGGCGCGGACCGCCGCGCCGGAGACGCCGCCGGTCGTCCCCCCGAGCCAGGGCTCGCCGGAGATTGGGTCGAGCGCCATCCCCCGCAGCGTGTTGATCAGCGACAGGGCACTCGCGCCGGCCCGCTCGGCGGCGCGGGCGACCGCCGGGGGATCGGTCGCGTTCGGCGTCAGCTTGACGATCAGCGGCTTTGCCGTCAGCGGCCGCACCCGCGCGAGCAGCCCCTCGATCTCCGCCGGGTCGGCTCCCATCAGCAGCCCGGTCTCGACGTTCGGGCAGGACACGTTCAGCTCGATCGCGGCGACCTCGTCCAGCGCATCGACCTCCGTCACGAGCTCGGCGACCTGGTCGCGGCTGAAGCCCATCACGTTGACGATCAGCGGCACCGGAAGGGTTGAGAGCTGCGGTAGGTCCTCTGCGAGGAAGCGCTCGATTCCCTTGTTCGGAAGTCCGATCGAGTTGATCAAGCCGCCTGGCACCTCCCACAGGCGCGGCGGCGGGTTGCCCTGCCGCGGGGCGACGGTGACCGTCTTCGAGACGAACGCCGCGAACGGGAATCGCTCGATCAGCTCCTCGCCGAACGCGCGCCTGGCGGCGATCGCGTCGAAGGTCCCCGAGCCGTTGACGATCGGGTGCTGGAGCTCGATCCCGCAGAAGCTGACGCTCACGGCGCCACCATCGCGGTGTCGAGCAGCGCCCCGTCGAGCACCGGGCCCTCGAGGCACAGGCGCACGAGCCCCTGGCGGGTCGGCACGACGCAGCCGAAGCAGGCCCCGAACCCGCACGCCATCCCCGACTCGAGCGCCAGCTGCACCGGAGCGCTGTGCTCGGCGCAGCTCGAGCGGACCGCCTCGAGCATCGCGGGCGGGCCGCATGCGTACACCTCGAGCTGCTCGGCGCGCTCGCGGAGCTCGTCGAGCAGCAGATCGGTGACGAGCCCCTCGTGGCCGACGCTGCCGTCGTCGGTGGCGACGCGGGCTGTGCCGAGGAGCGCCGCACCCTCGGCGTGGGCGGCGTCGCGGAAACCGAGCAGCGCGGGGGTGCCGGAGCCGAGCCGGTCCTGGAGGATCGCCAGCGGCGCGATCCCGACTCCGCCGCCGACGAGCAGCGCCCGCCTGCCCTCACGCGGCGGCTCGAAGCCGTTGCCGAGCGGACCGACGAGCAGCAGCCCGTCGCCGGGCGCGAGCTCGCACAGGCGCTCGGTGCCGGGGCCTACATCCTCGATCAGGAACTGGAGCTCGACTCCCGCGCCGGAGCTCTCGCCGGCCCGCAGGACGCTGAACGCGCGCGGCAGGAACGGGCGCTCCTCCGCGCCTCCACCCCACCTCGTCGCGGCCGCGAGCATGTAGAACTGGCCGGCTGCGGGGAGCGGACCGGTCGGATCCGCGCAGCGCAGCACGACGTAGGCGCCGTGGCGCTCGCGGGCCGTGACCGCCGCCAGCCGCCGACCGAACGGGGCGAGCGTGCGCTCGCTTGAGGGCCGCTGCTCGGTGGCCGGCGCGCGACCGCCGCTCACCCTGCCACCGTGCTGCTGGCCGCGATCCCCTTCTCCCGTCCGTGCGCCGCGTGGGCGGCGGCGTGGATTTCCTGGAGCGAGAGGACCTCCGGCTCGCCGCGGCGCGCAGCCGAGATCGCGCGGGCAGCCGCCATCCCGCCGGCCATCGTCGTGATGCACGGGATCCCGTGGGCGATCGCGGCGGTGCGGATCTCGTAGCCGTCCGAGCGGGCGCCCGTGCCGACCGGAGTGTTGATCACCAGGTCGACGTCGCCACACTCGATCCAGTCGACGACGTGCGGGGAGCCCTGCCCGATCTTGTTGATCGCCTCGGCGGGGATCCCCATCTTGCGGATCGCCTGCGCGGTCCCGTGCGTGGCGACGATCCGGAAGCCGAGCTCGTGCAGCACCGTCGCGAGTCCGGTGGCGGCGGGCTTGTCGCCGTCGGCGACCGTGATGAACGCGGTGCCGGCGTTCGGCAGCGCGGCGCCGGTCGCCGCCTGCGCCTTGGCGAACGCGGTCGGGAAGTCCCGCGCGATCCCCATCACCTCGCCGGTCGAGCGCATCTCGGGGCCGAGCAGTGCGTCGGCTCCGGCGAACCGGTTGAACGGCAGCACCGCCTCCTTCACGCAGACGTGCCCGTTGGTGGTGTCCTCGGGGAGGTCGAGGTCGGCGATCCGCTCACCGAGCACGATCCGGCAGGCCAGCTTCGCCAGCGGCACGCCGATCGCCTTCGAGACGAACGGGACGGTCCGGGACGCGCGCGGGTTGGCCTCGATCACGTTCAGCCCCTCCTGCCCGTGGATCGCGAACTGGACGTTCAGCAGCCCGACGACGCCGAGCGCTCGGGCGATGCCCGTGGTCTGCTCACGGATCTGGGCCATCATCTCGTCCCCGAGCGTGTGCGGCGGGAGCACGCAGGCGGAGTCCCCGGAGTGGATTCCGGCCTCCTCGACGTGCTGCATGATCCCCGCGACCCATACGTCCTCGCCGTCGCACAGCGCGTCGACGTCGACCTCGATCGAGTCTTCGAGGAAGCGGTCGAGGTAGATGTCGGCTCCCGGGGCGGTGCCGACGCGCTCCAGGTAGTCGTGCAGCCCGTCGACGCTGTAGACGATCTCCATCGCGCGGCCGCCGAGCACGTAGCTCGGCCGCACCAGCAGCGGGAAGCCGACCTGCTCGGCGCGCTCGAGCGCGCCCTCGGGTGACGAGGCGGTCGCGTACGGGGGCGCCGTGTAGCCGAGCCGCGCGAGCAGCGCTCCGAACCGCGAGCGGTCCTCGGCGAGGTCGATCGCGTCGATGCTGGTGCCGAGGATCGGCACGCCCGCGGCCTCGAGCCCGGCGGCCAGCTTCAACGGCGTCTGCCCGCCGAATTGGACGACGACGCCCTCGGGCTGCTCGACCTCGCACACCGCGAGCACGTCCTCGAGCGTCAGCGGCTCGAAGTACAGCCGGTCGGAGATGTCGTAGTCGGTCGAGACGGTCTCCGGGTTGCAGTTGATCATCACCGCGTCGCGGCCGGACTCACGGACCGTCTGGACGGCGTGCACGCAGCAGTAGTCGAACTCGATTCCCTGGCCGATCCGGTTGGGCCCGGAGCCCAGGATCACAACGCTCTGACGCTCGCCCCGCTCGACCTCGTGCCGCGGGCCAGAGGCGGACGGTCGCTCGGAGCTCGAGTAGTAGTAGGGCGTCTTCGCCGCGAACTCGGCCGCGCAGGTGTCGACCGACTTGAACGTCAGCTCGCCGGCGAATGCTGATTGGATCCCGCCGTCCCTGGCGACGAGCTCGGCGAGCTCACGCAGGAACCACGGGTCGATGCTGGTCCGGCGGGTCAGCTCCTCGATCGAGGCGCCGCGGCGCAGCGCCTCGAGCAGGAAGTCGAAGCGCTCGGCGCCGGGCTGCTCCAGCAGCGTGAGGAGCTCCTCCTGGTCGTCGGGGAAGCGCGCCTCGGTGTCGAGCTCGCGTGAGCGCAGCGCCTTGGCGAAAGCCTGCTTGAACGTTCGGCCGATCGCCATCGCCTCCCCCACCGACTTCATGTGGGTCGTCAGCCCGGCCTCGGCGCCCGGGAACTTCTCGAACGCGAACCGCGGCCACTTGAGCACGCAGTAGTCGATCGCCGGCTCAAAGCTCGCGGGCGTCGCCCGGGTGATGTCGTTGGGGATCTCCTGGAGCGTGTAACCGACGGCCAGCCGCGCCGCGATCTTGGCGATCGGGAAGCCGGTGGCCTTGCTGGCCAGCGCGCTCGAGCGAGACACCCGCGGGTTCATCTCGATCACCACGATCTCGTCCGTGGCGCGGTTGACGGCGAACTGCACGTTCGAGCCGCCGGTCTCGACGCCGACGGCGCGGATCGCGGCGATCGCCTGGTCGCGCAGCAGTTGGTACTGCCTGTCGGTGAGCGTCTGCTGCGGCGCCACGCACACGCTGTCTCCGGTGTGCACGCCCATCGGGTCGAGGTTCTCGATCGAGCAGACGATCACGACGTTGTCGGCGCGGTCGCGCATCACCTCGAGCTCGAACTCGCCCCAGCCCAGCACGGACTCCTCGATCAGCACCTGGCTGATCGGAGAGGCGGTCAGCCCACGGCCGACCACCTTCGCCACCTCGGCCTCGGTCCGCACGACGCCGCCGCCGGTGCCGCCAAGCGTGAACGCGGGACGCACGATGAACGGGTAGCCGACCTCCGCGGCGGCCGCCCTGGCCTGGTCAAGGTTGTGGGCGATCGCGCTCCCCGGGACCCGCAGCCCCGCCTCGGTCATCGTCTCGCGGAAGCGCTCGCGGTCCTCGGCGCGGTCGATCGCCTCGTAGTCCGCGCCGATCAGCTCCACCCCGTACTCGGCGAGCGTGCCGTCCTCGTGCAGGCTCTTGGCCAGGTTGAGCGCGGTCTGCCCGCCGAGCGTGGCAAGCAGCGCGTCCGGGCGCTCGCGCTGGATCACCTGCCTGATCGTGCTCGGGCGGAGCGGCTCGATGTAGGTGGTCGTGGCGATCTCCGGGTCGGTCATGATCGTCGCCGGGTTGGAGTTGACGAGCACGACCTCGTAGCCCTCCTCGATCAGCACCCGGCACGCCTGCGTTCCCGAGTAGTCGAACTCCGCCGCCTGGCCGATCACGATCGGACCTGACCCGATCAGGAGGATCTTGTGGATGTCGTCGCGACGAGGCATCGCTACGCGGCCGCTTTGATCTCGTCGAGGAAGCGATCGAACAGGTGCAGCGCGTCGTGCGGCCCGGGGCCGGCCTCGGGGTGGTACTGGACGGTCGCGCCGGGGACGTCCTTCAGCGCGAGGCCTTCGACGGTGCGGTCATAGAGGTTGATGTGCGTGAGCTCGGCGGCGCCGAAGTCGGTCTCCCACCGCACCGGCTCGTCGTCCTCGATCGTTCGCGCGCCGTCCGGGCCGAGCACCGCGAAGCCGTGGTTCTGGCTCGTGATCTCGACGACGCCGGTCGTCAGGTCCTTGACCGGATGGTTGGCGCCGTGGTGGCCGAAGGGCAGCTTGTAGGTCTCGAGCCCGACCGCCCGGCAGAGGAGCTGGTGCCCAAGGCAGATCCCGTACACGGGCAGCCTCCCGACCAGGCCGCGGACGGTGTCGACGACGTAGTCGAGGGCGCCCGGATCCCCGGGCCCGTTGGCCAGGAACACGGCGTCCGGACGGTTGCGGAGCAGGTCGGCCGCGCTAGACGTGCAGGGGTGCAGCTCAACCGTGGCTCCGCGCGCTCGCAGGTTGCGGATGATCGAGAGCTTGACGCCGGTGTCGATCACGCTGATCCGAGGCCCGCCCTCCCCGTCGCCGTCGAGCACGGCGGGCTCGTTCGGCGTCACCACCCGCGCCAGGTCACGCCCCGCCATCCGAGGTTCTGCGTCGATCAGCGCACGCGCGTCGGGCTCGGAGAGCGTGGCGGGGAACACGCCGCCGCGCATCGCGCCCGCGTCACGGATATGGCGCACCAGCGCCCGCGTGTCGACGTCGCTGATCGCGGGGATGCCGCAGTCCTCGAGCCATCCGAGCCAGCCTCGCTCCGCGCCGGCGGCGTCCTCACGGTCGACGGCCGCGCGCATGATCGCCGCGCCGGCGTGAATCCGGTCTGACTCCATCGCCTCTCCCGAGACGCCGTAGTTGCCGATCATCGGGAAGGTGAACGTGATCAGCTGGCCGGCGTAGCTGGGGTCGGTCATCGCCTCCTGGTAGCCCGACATCGAGGTCGTGAACACGATTTCCCCAACCGCGGGACGGCCGGCGGCGCCGCACGCCAGGCCGTCGAAGCGCGTCCCGTCCTCTAGCAGGACGTAGGCGGTCGGCTCGTTCATCGGGCCGGCGTCGCCTCGACCAGCATCCGCTCACGGAACGCGACCGCTCCGGCGGCGAGCGTGAGCAGCACGCGGCCGTGGAGGGTGCGGCCGTGGAAGACGGAGTTCTGCGAGCGGCTGGCGTATCCGTGGGCGCCGACCTCGAAGGTCCCGTCGAGGTCTACGACGGCCAGGTTTGCAGGCCGTCCGGGGGCGATCGTCGGGACGGGCAGCGCGAATACGGCGGCACCGGCGCTCATCCGCTCCACCAGCACCCCGAGGTCGAGCTCGCCGGGCAGCACGAGCTCCGTGAACAGCGCGGCGAACGCCGTCTCGAGCCCGGTCGTCCCCATCGCCGCCTGCTCGAACGGCACCTCCTTCTCGTGCTGGGCGTGCGGTGCGTGGTCGGTGGCGACGCAGTCGATCACGCCGCTGCGCAGCGCCTCGATCAGCGCCCTGCGGTCCTCGTCGGTCCGCAGCGGGGGGTTCATCTTGAACCGGCTGTCGAGCGTCCGCACGACGTCGTCCGTGAGCGTCAGGTGGTGGGGCGTGACCTCGCCGGTCACCCGCAGCCCGACCTGCTTTGCGAACTCGAGCGCCTGCACCGACTCGAACGCGGACAGATGCTGGAAGTGGACGCGCGCGTCCTCGTAGCCCGCCAGCGCCGCGTCGCGCGCGATCATCGTCGACTCCGACACCGAGGGGATGCCGGCCATGCCGAGGCGGGCGGAGACCGCGCCCTCGTGCATCACGCCGTCTCCGGAGAGCGCCGGATCCTCCTCGTGCAGCGCGATCACCCCGCCGCACAGCCGCTGGTACTGAAGTGCCTTGCGCAGGATTCCCGCGGACACAACCGGCTTGCCGTCGTCGGTGAACCCCAGCGCGCCGGCGTCGGCGAGCGCCGCCATCTCGGTCAGCTCCTCGCCGCGCAGTCCGTGCGTGATCGACGCGAGGAAGCCGACGGGCACGCGCGCCTCACGCGACGCGCGGTCGACGAGCGACCCGAGCACCGAGGAGTCGTCGACGACAGGGTCCGTGTTGGGCATCGCGACCACTGCACAGAAGCCGCCGGCCGCCGCGGCCGCGGTCCCCGTCTCGACGTTCTCCTTGTATTCCTGGCCGGGCGTGCGCAGGTGCACGTGCGGGTCGACGAATCCCGGAAAGACGTGCTTGCCGGTCGCGTCGAACACCTCGCCGTCCTCCGGCGCGGGCAGCGACCCCGCCGCGCCGAGCTCGGCGATCTGCCCGTCACGGATCAGGAGGTCGCGGGGCTCGTCGAGGTCGGCGCGCGGATCGAGCACGTGCCCGCAGCGGATCAGGAGCTCGGCGTCCGGACGCGCCGCGCGGTACAGACGCACCGAGGACTCGGTCACGCGACCACCGCCAGCAGTGGTGTCCCGACCAGCAGCTCGTACAGCACCGCCATCCGCACCGCGACCCCGGCCTTGACCTGGTCTCCGATCAGCGCCTGCGGCGAGTCGATCGCGTCCGCCGACAGCTCGATCCCACGGTTCACCGGTCCTGGGTGCATCAGCAGCTGACCGGGATGCAGGCGTGCGGCGTTGATCTGGTAGCGCTCCGCGTACTCGCGCAGCGAAGGCACGAACGCCTCGTGCATCCGCTCGTTCTGCATCCGCAGGACGTAGACGACATCGGCCTCCTCGAGGCCGTCGAGCGACGCCGTCGAGTTGCACCCGAGCGCCTCGATCTCCCGCGGGATCAGCGTCGGCGGCCCGCAGACGGTCACCTCGGCGCCCATCCGCTCGAACGCGAGGATGTTCGAGCGGGCGACGCGGGAGTGCAGCACGTCGCCGACGATCCAGATGTTCGTGCCGTCGAGGGCCCCGAGCCGGCGCCGCAGGGTGAACGCGTCAAGCAGCGCCTGGGTCGGGTGCTCGTGCTTGCCGTCCCCGGCGTTGATCACGGCCGCCGAGGTCCAGCCCGCCACGAGCTTCGCCGCGCCGGCGTGTGGCGAGCGGATCACGATCGCGGCCGGGTCGTAGGCCGACAGCGTCTGCACCGTGTCCTTGAGCGACTCGCCCTTGTCGACGCTCGAGCCGACCGAGCGGATGCTGACCACGTCGGCGCTCAGCCGTTTGGCGGCGAGCTCGAAGCTCGAGCTGGTGCGGGTGCTCGCCTCGTAGAACAGGTTGACGACGGTCTTGCCGCGCAGCGCCGGGACCTTCTTGATCTCCCGCCCAGAGACCTCGGCGAACGACTCGGCGGTGTCGAGGATGCGCTCGATCCCGGCACGATCCAGGTCCTCGATCGAGATGAGGTCCGGGCCGATGCGGGGATTCACGCGGCCGCCTTCCTGCGCTCCGGGTCTGGAGCGATCGTGACCTCGTCGTGGCCGTCGACCTCCTTGACGTGGACGTTGACGCGCTGGTCGGTCGAGGTGGGGACGTTCTTACCGACGTAGTCGGGGCGGATCGGCAGCTCGCGGTGGCCGCGGTCGACGAGTACCGCGAGCTGGACGCGCGCGGGGCGGCCGTAGTCGAATACCTCGTCGATCGCCGCGCGGACGGTCCGTCCCGTGTACAGGACGTCGTCGACGATCACGACCGTGCGTCCCTCGACCGGGAAGTCGAGCTGCGTGGCGTGGACGATCGGGGCGTTGGGCCTGATCGCGAGGTCGTCGCGGTAGAAGGAGATGTCGACGAACCCGAGCGGGACGGTCGTGTCGAGCAGCTCGCTCGTCAGCGCGTGGAGCCGCTGGGCGAGAAACGCGCCACGTCGATGGATGCCGAGAAGCGCGACCGCCCCGTCGGGATTCTTCTCGACGATCTCGTGCGCGATCCGCACGAGCGTGCGGCGCATGTCATCGTGGTCGAGGACGACCGTGGCGGCTTCCAACTTGTTCCTTCCTGGCCTCGCGGGACCGGGTTAAAGGATCAACTGTCGCGCAGCGTATCAGCGGTGTCGGCGTATTCGGCGTAGCGGTCGCGTGCCTCAGCGCCCCGGGGCCTGAAGCCGGTAGAGCACGTGCGGGAGCGAGCCATGGCGGATCTCCTCCTGTAGCTCGAAGCCGGTCTTCTCCATCACCCGCCGCGAGGCGATGTTGTGCGGCAGCGTGAAGGCGATGATCTCATCCAGGCCGAGCGGCCCGAAGGCGGTGTCGACCGAGGCCCGGGCCAGCTCGGTCGCAAGCCCCTCGCCCCAGCGCTCCGGAGTGACAGCCCACGCCACCTCGACCGCGTCCCGTCCGGCGACGTGCGTCCACTGCAACCCGCCCCGCCCGACGAGCTCGCCGGTCTCACGGTCACGCTGAACCCAGAGCCCGAAGCCGTGCTGCTCCCAGTGGCGCTCCTTGTCGGCCGTCGCCTCGTACACGCTCCGCTCGCTCGGGACCCCGGCCACCGGCCAGATGTACTCGGCGACGCGCGGGTCGCGGAGCATCTCGAGCAGCTCCGGCACATGCTCGACCCGGATCCGCTCGCAGACCGTCCGGGGGGTTTCGACGCGCTCGATCGTCGTGGAGCTCATGTCGGCGTGTCGGCCAGTGCGTCGGCCGGCTGGCGGGGGCGATCCTCCCACCGCACGAGCTCTGGGGTGCCGCGCTCGGGGAACGGGATCTCGATCGTGTCGAAGTCACGCGGCAGCACGGTCGCCGGGAACACCGCCCTGGCCTCGTCGCGCAGGACACCGGGTGGGTAGCGGGTCGACAGGTGTGTGAGCGCCAGCATCGCCACCTCGGCCTCACGCGCGATCGCGGCGGCCTGACCGGCGGTCGAATGGCCCGTCTCGTCGGCTCGCTCCAGCTCCTCCTCGGCGAACGTGGCCTCGTGGATCAGTACGTCGGCCCCGTGGGCCGCGACGCGGAGCGCCTCCGCCGGCCGTGTGTCGCCCGAGATCACGAGCTTGCGCCCGGCGCGCGGCGGGCCCAGCACCTGGTCGGGGGTGACGCCCTTGATCGTCTCACCTCGCTGAAGGCGGCCGAACTCAGGGCCAGGGGTCAGTCCCAGCCGCGTCGCCTCTTCGGGATCGAACGCGCCCGGTCGCTCGTCCTCGTACAGGACGTAGGCGAACGCCGGGCCACGGTGGTTGGCGGGGATCGGCGCGATCTTGTAACCGTCACGCTCGAGCACGTCGCCCACCTCGAGCTCGACGAGGTCGAGCTCGTACCGGACCCGCCCCGCCGCTCGCAGCCCGAGGATCACGAACTCCTTCACGCCCTGCGGGCCGTGGACGGCAAGCGGCCGGTCGCGAGCCCGGAGGTCGAACGTCTTGAGCAGCCCCGGGAGCCCGAGCCAGTGATCGGCGTGGAAGTGGGTGATGAAGATCTCGTCGAGGTCCGCGAGACCCACCGAGCTCACCAGCTGGCGCTGCGTCCCCTCGCCGCAGTCGAACAGAATCCGGTCGCCGCCGCGGCGCACGAGCAGCGCGGGCAACCCACGCCGAGCGGTCGGAATCGACCCGCCGGTGCCGGCGAAGAAGACGGAGAAGTCCATGGCGATTCAGTCTGTCAGCCGAGGCGTGGACAGACGAGGCTCACCGATGGCTCGTAGCAACAGCACGATCGGCGATGGCGACGAGACGACGCACCCCCTCGCCCGACCAGGGGCGCGTCATCTCACCGCCAACAGTTGGCGACGAAATGACGCACCCCTCCCGCGCCGCGGGGGCGAGACATCCCATCGCCACGGACCCCCCGCCTCGGGCGCCTCAGCGGTTCGGTCGCGACATCTCCACTCAGATCGAGACGAACACATGTTCCGGTCCTCTACGCGGTAGCCTTGGCCGTCCCGCGCCCGTAGCTCAGTGGATAGAGCGCTCCCCTCCGGAGGGAGAGGTCGCAGGTTCAAATCCTGCCGGGCGTGCTTCGACGTGGGCGCGCCACGCCGAATGCGCGCAACGCGTTGGCTCTCCGACGCAACCGTGCGAGGATTGGCGCATACGAACCGCACGCGCCCAAGCCGCGGCAGAGGCGTCCGAGAGGAGAGACATCAGTGACTGATACCTCGACCCCCAGGTCGATCGCAGAGACGGTCGCCTCGCTGCCGGGCGCCGCCGCCGAGCGGTTCGGATCGAAGACCGCCGCGCGCTACCGCGCCGACGGCGACTGGCGGGAACTGAGCTACGCCGACGCGGGCAGGGCGATCAACGAGATCGCGCTCGGCCTGGTGGACATCGGTATCGAGCCGGGCGACCGCGTCGGTCTGCTCGCCAACACGCGCGTCGAATGGGTGCTGGCGAGCTATGGGATCTCCGCCGCCGGAGCCGTGGTGGTGCCGATCTACCCCACCAACTCGCCCAAGGAGTGCGAGTGGGTGCTCGGCAACTCGGCCGCGCGCGCGGTCATCTGCGAGGACGAGGGCCAGCGCCAGAAGGTCGAGCAGGTCCGCGACCAGCTTCAAGCGCTCGAGCACATAATCGGGATCGACGACCGCGCCGGCGAGATGACGCTCGACGAGCTGCGCTCCCGCGGC
The DNA here is from genome assembly GCA_035511595.1 of Solirubrobacteraceae bacterium. Taxonomy (GTDB): domain Bacteria; phylum Actinomycetota; class Thermoleophilia; order Solirubrobacterales; family Solirubrobacteraceae; genus Palsa-465. The sequence continues at coordinate 12,685 of DATKFF010000264.1, forward strand.
GCCACGCGCGACGACGGCGAGCTGGAGGAGCGCCAGGAGAAGGTTCACCCCGAGGACGCCTACACGATCGTCTACACGTCGGGCACAACCGGGCCGCCCAAGGGCGTGGTGTTGACTCACGCCAACGCGATGAGCGTTTGTCGCGTGGTCCAGGAGCTGGCGTTCGTCCAGCCGGACGAGACCACCTACCTGTACCTGCCGCTTGCGCACGTGTTCGCGCTGACCGTGATGCTGGCGTCGTTCGACATGGGGACGACGATCGTCTTCACCGGGGGCGACACCAAGAAGATCCTCGAGGAGATCATCGAGACCAAGCCCACGTACCTGCCGTCGGTGCCGCGGATCTTCGAGAAGCTCTACACCGCGGCGATGAAGATGCAGGAGGCGGCAAGCGAGGAGGACAAGCAGCGGTTCGCGCAGGCCGTCAAGCTCGGCGTCGAGGTCCGCCGGCGTCGCCAGGCGGGCGAGGACGTGCCCGAGGAGATGGAGAAGGCCTTCCACCAGGCCGACGAGCAGCTCTTCAAGCGCGTGCGTGACCTGTTCGGCGGCCGGGTGCGCCAGGCCGTGACGGGCGCCGCGCCGATCGCTCCCGAGATCCTCGAGTTCTTCTACGCCGCCGGGATCCCGGTGCTCGAGGGTTGGGGCATGACCGAGACCACCGCGATCGGCACGGTCGCAACGCTCGACGACTTCAAGTTCGGGACCGTCGGCAAGGCGGTCCCGGGGGTCGAGATCCGGATCGCCGATGAGGACGGGGAGATCCTGATGCGGGGTCCCAACGTCTTTAGGGAGTACTGGCGGAACCCCGAGGCCACCGCCGAGACGCTCGTCGACGGGTGGCTTCACACCGGCGACATCGGGGAGGTCGACGACGAGGGTTATCTGAAGATCACCGGGCGCAAGAAGGACATCATCATCACCGCCGGGGGCAAGAACCTCACCCCGTCGAACCTGGAGAACGATCTCAAGCAGTCACGCTTCATCTCGCAGGCGGTGATGTATGGGGATCGCAAGCCCTACCCGGTCGCGCTGATCACGCTCGACCCTGAGGAGATCGTCCCGTGGGCCAAGGAGCAGGGCCTGCCCGAGGACCTCGCCGAGCTGGCCGAGCAGGAG
>DATKFF010000265.1:0-2392 GCA_035511595.1 Solirubrobacteraceae bacterium
CTTCGAGACCGACCGCACGTCGACTCGGTCGTCCGAGCGGAGCCTGCGTTCGACCGGCTCGGCACCGCGGCGGTAGATGTGCACTCCGTAGAGTTCCATGCCCTCTCGTTCGGCGGACCGGACCAGGGCGTCAATGAGTTCCCGCATGGCGTGGAGCCTAAAAGCGGGGTCTGACATTCACGGCTGTCTGCACCGCGTCACTATGGCCCCATGGCCCCGGAGTGTTCCGTGCTTGACCGGGTTGAGGCTGTTGTGACTGGGGCCTGGAGTGGCGAAGCCGGTCGCCGAGCCCACCTCGACCCGATCAGCGTCCTCGCGCTCTCCCGGCATCCCATGATCAATCAGACATCCAGGGAACACTCCCGGGCCCTGCACATCGGTCCTGGCCACACCGGAACGCTACCGACACATGATCGACCGGACAGGCTCTAGCTGTCTGCTCGTGTTGTCGACCGTAGAAGCTCGGCTGTGGCGACCCACAGACGGCGCTCCCGGTCGGGATCGTTCGCGATGGGCATGACGTCGCGTTCCTGGTCGATGAGCACGAAGGCGCCACCGCGAAGGTGAGCCCAGCGTTTGTCGAGAGCTACCGACGCGAGCGCGGGCCCGGACTTCACGGGCGAGGCAATGCCGGGGATAGGTAGCCGCTGTATCATCCGCGCCACCCGCTGAACCCCGGGGCCCTGCTGTCGCCCCAGGCCCGTGCCGGGCATGAAGCCTGGCTCGAACACCGCCACGTTAATCCCCTCGGGCACCCGCCGCTGCAGCTCGTGGGCGTAGTAAAGGATCGCGAGCTTGGAGTTCGAGTAGGCGACACCCGCGGCCTTCATCGTCGGCTTGACCTCGGGGCCGGCCGGCTTGGCGAGCTCGAGCGGATCCCGCCAGTCGGCCGCCGGCACGGTCAGCAGGCGGCGCACCCAGTTGGCGTAGTACGTGTTTGACCCCACCAGAACGATCCGCGCGGGCGTGGCGAACGAGTCAAGCAGGTCACCGATGAGCTGCGCGTGCGCGAGGTAGTTGACCGCGAACGTGAGCTCGTAGCCGTCGGCCGAGGCGCTGCGGGTGTCGACAACGGAGAGCCCGGCGTTGGCAATCAGTCCGGTCAGAGGGCCGACCACGTCGCTCTTGAGCAGCTCCTTTACCGTCTCGGCGGCGGCCCGTACGTCGGCGAGGCTAGCCAGGTCGCAGCCGACCTCGCGCACGGTGGCGCCCGCCGCCCTGGCCTCAGCCGCCACCGCCGACAGCGCTCTCCCGAGTCTGCCGACGAGCAGCAAGTCAGGCCGAAGTCGTTCTGGATATTGGGCCATTGCCATGGTGGCCGAGCGCCCGAGGCCCCCCGTGGGGCCGGTGATCAGTGTCGTTGTCATACTCCGAGGCTGCGCCACATGCCCATCCGCAGGAAGTGGTCCCGTTGTCGTAGGACTGCCAGGGCCACCACAACCCGCGCCGGGTCGCGCACACTGGACGTGTGGAGTCGTGGGAGTTCGGCCAGGCCATACGCCGCTGGCGCGACCGCCTCGCCCCCGAGGCAGTCGGCGTGCGGGTCGGCGACCGCCGGCGCGCGGCCGGGCTGCGCCGGGAGGAGCTCGCCGGGCTGGCCAGCATCTCGGTCGACTACCTGACCCGGCTGGAGCAGGGCCGCGCGACCTCGCCGTCATCGCAGGTCGTGGAGGCCCTCGCCCGGTCGTTGCGCCTGTCCGACGCCGAGCGCGAGCTGCTGTTCCGGCTCGCGGGCCTGGCCGCCCCTGGACGTGATCTAGTCTCGACCCGCATCACGCCGAGCGTGCAGCGCCTGCTCGACCGCCTGGCCCACACCCCGGTGGCCGTGCACGACGCCGCGTGGAACCTGATCGTGGCCAACCAGCCCTACGACGCGCTGATGGGCGAGACCACGTCCTGGCGCGGGATCGAACGCAACGCGGTCTGGCGCCACCTCATCGGCCCGGGCAACCGCACCATCCACACGCCCGAAGAACTGGCCCAGTTCCAGTCCCTGCTTGTCGCCGACCTACGCATGACCGCGGCCCGCTATCCCGCCGACCATGAGCTCAAGCGACTGGTCACCGAGCTGGCCTCGCAAAGTCCGCGCTTCGCCGAGCTGTGGGAGTCAGGCGAGGTCGGCTCGCCCCAGGATCAGTCCCGGCACAAGATCATCGGCCACCCCGGCGTCGGACTCATCGCACTCGACTGCGACACCCTCATCGTCGCGGGCGACGACCTGCGGATCACGGTCTACACCGCCGAACCAGGCACCGAGGACGCCGAACGGCTCGCACTCGCCATCGTCCTCGGCACACAGGCGCTCGTCGACTAACGCGCTGCCGACCCATTCGTCGGTGCCGTCGGTGAACCGCTGGTGCTTCCAGATCGGCACCGTGGCCTTCAGCTCGTC
>DATKFF010000266.1:0-2915 GCA_035511595.1 Solirubrobacteraceae bacterium
CTCTTCTTTCCGTGCGCGACACCGGTGTCTTGGCGGGTTCGCGCGAGCTCTAAGCTCGGTAACGAAAGGCAGCACCACAACAGGTCCTGGAGGTCGCTCATGTCCGAGGCGTTGCAATGGAGCGCGGCCGTCGTAGTGCTGATCGCCTATGGGCTCTCCCTAAAGGGCGTCTGGTCAGTGCGCTCCTACCGCTACCTGACCTTCAACCTCGTCGGTGGCTTCGGCCTCGCCGCCGCAGCCGTGATCACCCATCAATGGGGATTCGTGCTCCTCGAAGGGGTATGGGGCGCAGTAGCTGGCTGGAGCATCCTCAACCGTCTCCGGGGACGCGACATACGGCTATCAGTCGGCCACGAAGCCTGACACCAGCCCGATCCGCGCCACCCCCGGGCGAACAGACGGACCTCTGAGCTGGGCTTTTCAGCGCGCCCGGAGAGATTCGAACTCCCGACCTTCGGTTCCGTAGACCGACGCTCTATCCAGCTGAGCTACGGGCGCGTGCGGTGCGGGCTCGGACCCGCGGGGGCCAAGTCTAGCCCGGCCGCGTTTCGGTTGAGACCGGCTCGCGCGCCCCCGGGACGGCGGTAGACTGGCGACGCCGGGGAACACCGCGGCGCGGGTCCTTGCGGGAGGAAACGATGTCGGCAGGCGGGTGGAGCTAGATGGCCGAGCATGGCATTTCGCGTCGTCGGTTCATCGGCTATCTGATCGCAGGTCCGACGCTGATCGCGGCAGCGCCGCAGTTCATCTCGCCCGACGAGGCGCTCGCGTCGGTCCCCACCCATCAGCCGGTTGACGACTACGACCTGAGCGACATGCTCAACGAGGCGGCCGCCCCGACCTCTGGGCTCATCACCGTCGTCGTCAACAAGGACGGCACCGTGTCGTTCGCGCTGCCGCGCGCCGAGGTGGGCCAGGGCATCACCACCGCGGTGGCGATGACGATCGCCGACGAGATGGGGCTGGCGCTCGACAAGGTGAAGATCACGCTCGCGGACGCCCGTCCCGAGCTCAACTGGAACCAGCTGACCGGCGGCTCTAACACGATGCACTCGATCTTCTTCCCGGTTCGGGCCGCGGCGGCGATTGCCAAGGGGCAGCTGCTCGCCGCCGCGTCCAACATCCTGCAAGAACCGGGTGACGACCTGTCGGTCGTAGGCGACCAGGTCCAGGCCCCGAGCGGCAGCTCGATCTCGATCGGCGATCTGGCGACGCGCGCTGCCGTCACGAAGACCCGGCAGGTGAGCACGACCGTCAGCTCCAACTACACGTTGGTCGGGACCCCGCAACGCCGGATCGACGCACTGGAGATCGTCACCGGCCGTAAGCAGTTCGCGATGGACCTCCATGTCCCCTCGGCGCTTCCGACGATGGTCTGCCGGCCGCCGACGATCAACGGCACCGCGAAGCGCATCAACAACCTGGGTCACGTCAAGTCGATGCCCGGAATAACCGATGTGGCGCTGATCCCGCACACGCCGTACGTCGCCGGCGGCGTGGCGGTCCGCGGCCGTACCTTCGGGCAGTGCATCGACGCGATCCGCGCGCTGGACGTGACTTGGCAGCCGGGGGCGGTCGCCGGGCTCTCCGACGAGAAGGTCAAGCAGGAGCTGCTGGGCACCCAGCCGGCGATGACGCCGGCGCTCCCGATCGCCACCTCGCTCGAGCAGAACTTCACGTTCTACTTCCGACCCGGCGATCCGCTGGAGACGAACTGTGCGGTCGCGAACGTCACCAAGAACAGCGCCGAAGTGTGGTCGAGCCTCAAGTCACCGATCTGGGCCAAGGAGCAGTTGGTCACGATCCTCGGACTCCCGCTGGACGCGATCACCGTCCACGTCACCCAGGGAGGTGGCTCGTTCGGGCGCCACCTGTTCTCGGACGCAGCGTTTGAGGCGGCCGCAATCAGCAAGGCGATGCGCAAGCCGGTGAAGCTGATGTGGCACCGAAGCGACAGCTTCCGCCAGGGCCGCACTCACCCGATGGCGGTCTCGAAGGTGCGGGTGCAGTACTCGGGCGAGAACGTCCTCGCGCTCGACCAGAGCCACGCGAGCGTCGCCACCGACTTCTCGATGGGATTCGGAGAGATCATCAGCGCGACGCTCGCCACGCTCCCAGACGCCAACAGCGATGGCTACTCAAAGACCATCTTCAACCTGACCCAGCAGGTCCCCTACAACTTCGGAGTGGTGAACCAGGAGCTGAGCGAGGCCTACGCCTACGACACGTTCAACACCGGCTCGACTCGCAACATCTACAGCCCGGACGTCGTGACCGCCGTCGAGCTGATGGTCGACCGGACCGCCGCCGCGATGAAGCTGGATCCGGTCGCCTTCCGACGCGCATTCCTGCGCGACAGCCGGTTGCTTGCCGTTCTCGACAAGGTCGCAAAGGTCGGGAACTGGGGGCGGACAATGGCCCCCGGAACCGCTCAAGGCGTCGCGCTGCACGCCGAATACAAGGGCGCGTGCGCCTGTCTCGTCGAGATCGACTGCCGGCCGGCCACCGTCAGCCGCAAGATCCGCGACGCCTTCACCGGACCGCGGGTCACCAAGGCGGTGGTCGCGGTCGACGTGGGCCTGGCAGTCAACCCACTCGGGCTCGAAGCGCAGATGATCGGCGGCACGATGGACGGAATCGCGAACGCGCTCACGTACAGCCTGCACCTCAAGGACGGCTACTTCCGGGAGGCCAGCTGGGACAACGCCTACTACACGCGCGAGTGGAACGTGCCGTTCGACGTGCAGGTGATCGTGATGCCGCCGACCACCGGCAAGCCGGGCGGCGCCGGCGAGCTGGGCGTCGCCCCGGCGATGGCGGCTACCGCCTGCGCGTACGCGCGGGCGACCGGCAAGCTCCCCACCGAGTTCCCGATCAACCACAACCAGCCGCTTGGTTTCACCCCGTACCCGACG
>DATKFF010000267.1:0-2902 GCA_035511595.1 Solirubrobacteraceae bacterium
GCACCCAGTAGACGGCGCCGTTCTCGTGCCACGCGACCGTTTGCAGATACGTGCCGTCGTAGAACAGGTCGTAGACACGCGGGCCGACGCGGATCGTCTGATCGGGGGTGGCGAACTGCGGCGCGCTGGTCCAGGTCGTCCCCTGCACGTCGTAGAACTGGCCGAGCTGCCCGTTGGTGAAGACCTCGACGTAGATCGGGTACGCGGTGCCGTCGGGCGCATGGATCAGGTAGTCACGCAGGCACGGCTGCATCACCTGCGTGCACCGTGCCGCGACAGGAACCGAGGCTCCTCCGGAGTCCTGCACCTTGGGGAACTCCGCCGTGAACGGGATGTTGGTCGCTGCCTGCTTCTGGGCCGCGACGTTCGCCGCGATCGTCGGCGTCAGCGGCAGGTGCGCGAGCGCCGCGCGGTGCTTGACCTTCTTTGCGGTGGCCGCGGTCTGCTGCGTCGGCGGGGGCTGGCCGCCGAACAGGAACGCGTGCACGCTCGCCTGGATCTCGCCGGGGGTGGCGGTCAGGTCGCCGTTGGGCAGCGGGTCGGCGACGAAATGGACCTGGCGAACGTGCAGTCCCGCGGCCGTGACGAGCAGGCTCGCGAGATTCAGGATCTCAGTCGCGCTGTGCAGCCCGGCGTCGGTGACGACGGTCTTGCCGAAGATCTTCTCGAACCTCCCGATGTTGCCCGAGAGCTGCGGACCGTATTGCTTCTTGACGTCGAGCAGGAACGACTGATCACGAGCGTCGCGAACCTGGGAAGTGTCGGTGTGGCGGTAGGAGACGAACTGCTCGGCCTCGCCCCCGTTGAGGCATTGGTAGCCGGGCTGCAGGTCGATGTTCTGGTACTGCTGGCCACCGTCGGCGTTGTTGTGGTAGTAGCGCTGGTCGATCGTGGAGTAGACGCACCCCAGCTCGCTGATCGCCTTCTCGAACCGCGCGAAGGTGACGACGATCATGTGGTTGATCGACAGCCCCGTGACGCGCTTGATCGTCTGAAGCAGGTACGTGCTGCCGCTTGTGTAGGCCGCGTTGAGCCTCGTGGGGCCCACGATCCCGTTCGGTGTGTTGATCGGCACCCACAACTCCCGCGGAATCGACATCATCGAGATCCACGGCTTGCTCGGGTCGATCCGCACCAGCAGCATCTCGTTCGCCAGATCCGGGACGGTGCCGCGGTAGTACTTGTACTCCTTGCGCGTGTCGTCGCCGACCAGCAGCAGCGTCTCGGGACCGCCGTAGTACGTCGGCGCGAGCGCCCCCTGCTGGACCTTGAGCGCCCTGTTGGCGCTCAGATCCTGGGCCAGCGTGTGCACCTGCTCGATCACGAACACAGCCGTTGCGCCGGCCGCGCACAGCAGCACGATCACAGCGCCGAGGATGATCCGCAGCCACGGACGGCGACGCCGAGGGGCGGGCGGCGGCGCCCCGAAGCCGACGCCGCGCGGTGGGATCCCCGTGGGCGGACCCGGAGGGCCGCCCCGCGGCGGCGTGGGCGACCCCGTACCGCTGCGTGGATAGCTGGTGACGCTCACGCGGTGGCTCATGATACGGGCGTTGGGCGACGCGCTACGCCGCCCGAAGACGGGCTGCGCCGCGTGCTAGGCGGCGGCGCCGAGCAGCGAGACCGCCAGCTCGGCGACCTCGGTCGGGGTCCGGCCGACCCGGACGCCCTTGGCCTCGAGCGCTTCGGCCTTCGCCTTGGCGGTTCCCTGCGAGCCGGAGACGATCGCGCCGGCGTGGCCCATCGTCTTGCCCGGCGGGGCGGTGAACCCCGCGATATAGCCGACGACGGGCTTGGTCACGTGCTCCTCGATGAAGTCGGCCGCCCGTTCCTCGGCGTCGCCGCCGATCTCCCCGCACATCACGATCAGCTCGGTCTCAGGGTCGTCCTGGAACATCGCGAGCACGTCGATGAAGTCCGTACCCGGCACCGGGTCGCCGCCGATCCCGACGATCGTCGAGTTCCCGAACCCGCGCTGCGCGACGACGTTGCCGATCTGGTAGGTGAGCGTCCCTGAGCGCGAGACGACGCCGACATTGCCCTCGCTGAAGAACGACGCCGGAATGATCCCGACGCTGGCCTTGCCGGGCGACAGGATCCCTGGGCAGTTGGGCCCGATCAGCCGCGCGCGGCCGTTCTTCTTCACGGTGTTGTAGACCCGCAGCTCGTCGTGGGCCGGGATCCCCTCCGTGATCGCGATGATCAGCTCGATCCCGGCGTCCTCGGCCTCGAGGATCGAGTCGGCCGCGAACCGCGGCGGCACGAAGATCATCGCGGTGTTGGCGCCCTGCTGCTCGACGGCCTCGTGGAAGGTGTCGAACACGGGGATCCCGTCGACGTCCTGGCCGCCCTTGCCGGGCGTCACGCCGCCTACCACGGTGGTGCCGTAGTCACGGTTGCGAAGCGTGTGGAACGTGCCCTCCCGCCCGGTGATGCCGGACGTGCAGAGCCTCGTGTCGGTGCCGACCAGGATGCTCACGCCGGCGCTCCCTCGGCCTGCTTGGCGAGCTCCACGACCTTCTGGGCCGCGCCGTCCATCGTCGACTCGATGTGGACGTTCGGGAGGTCGGCCTGGGCCAGCAGCCCCCGCCCCTCCTCGCCGTTGGTCCCGTCAAGGCGAACGACGAACGGGACCGACGGATTGATCTGCTTGAACGCCTCGATCAGCCCTGTGGCGACCTCGTCGCCGCGGGTGATCCCGCCGAAGATGTTGAACAGCACGGCCTTGACCCTGTCGTCGGACAGGATCACCTCGACCGCACTGGTGATCGCCTCGGCGCGGGAGCCGCCGCCCGCGTCGAGGAAGTTGGCGGGGCGGCCGCCCGCCTCGGCAACCACGTCGAGCGTCGACATCGACAGCCCGGCGCCGTTGGCGAGGATCCCGATGTCGCCGTCGAGCTTG
>DATKFF010000268.1:0-2845 GCA_035511595.1 Solirubrobacteraceae bacterium
CGCCGATCCGAGCCTGAACGTCGATCCGACGCGCAACGGGGTCGAACCGGACATCACCTTCACCGGCGCGAACGACGGCGTGCCATGGGTCGTGTGGTACGAGAAGGACAACTCCTCGATCAGCGGCCTGCAGAACAACGAGATTGTGTTCGCGGCCAAGGGCATCAACGACGGCGTTGCCGCGAACGGCGGCTTTCACTGGGTGCCGGTCGGAAACCGAGGAAGCGGCACGCTCGATACGAGCGGCACGCACGGGTTCGGAACGTGCGCCTCGTCTGCTGCCAACGAGCAAGGTTGCTCGCTGAACCACGACCCGACCAGGGATGCCGAGGACCCGCAGGTTACCGCCGGCACGATGGCGCCTGGCAACGCGACCGTTCCATGGGTCGCCTGGGACGAGGACGTAGCGGGCGTCAAGAGCATCTTCGTCTCACGGCTGGTTGGCGCCGGGAGCGCCGCACATTTCCAAATCGTGAACGGCGGAGCTCCGATCTCAGGCGTGGGCGGCGGCACTCGCCCCGATATCACCTTCTCGGCGAACACGCCGTACGTGTCGTGGCGCACGGACGTCAACGGAGTGACGAGGGGCTTCGTTGGGCACTTCATCAACGCCAGCAATCCGATGTTTGTCCTCGACGAGTCCGAGATTCCGCTCACGCCGACCTCGCAGGCCGACGTCCGTGAGCCGATCTCCTCGAACTGCACGGCGAACCCGTTCAACGCAGATGGTGCCGCGTGCCAGGGAGGACCGGTACCGACGCCGTTCTTCCTGTTCACAGACGGCACCAACCCGCTCGGTCTGTTCGCCGGCGCCGTCACCACCGGGGCGTTCGACCCGACCGGCAAGCTTCTTGCACGCGGTCGGATTCTGCGCGCAAGTGGCCCCGCGCCTATCTGCAAGCGGGGGGAACGGATCTTCTTGACCGTCCGGGTCAAGCAAGGCAGGACCACTGCCGTGGGCGTGTGGCGCAAGCACGACCTCTGCAACGGCAATCCGCAGCAATGGCACGTCGTCCTTGCGGTGCAGGGCCACAAAGGGCTCCATCTGGGGGGCGCGACCGGGCTAGGCGCGGCCAAGATCACCCGCCGCGGTCACACAGTCAGAACGATCAACTGGAGCAGGCCGGTCAGGCTCGTCAGGTAGACAAACTTGGTTTCTGAGGGCGCCCTCTCATGTCTGTGGGCTGTGCAGACGCACCTCAGCCGCGTCCGACCCGCTCGGCGCGATGAACCGCACCAGCCGCTCGCCCTCCTCGAGCAGAGCGGCTCGATCGGCAGGAGACAAGGGCAGGATCGGCCGGACGTGGAGCGTGTCGCCCTCCAGCTGCCAGTTACCCGCGACGAACCCATCGACGAGGAAGGTGCGCAGCAGCCTGTCGCCGTAGACGAACGGGCGGTGCTCCGGGGCGACGATCCGCCCGCGGTCAGCATGCGAAAGGATCGCGTTGTCGAACGGCGGCAGGAAGCGGGCCGGCGCGGGCGTGTCCGGATCGGGAAGCAGCCCATCGGCCACGTCGAGCAGCTCACGACCATCCTCGTGATGAAAGACGCGTAGCCGGTCGCGAACCCGCTCGACGAGCTCGCCGGCTCTGGTCAGACCCGACCACGCCTGGATGTCTTTGACGCTTGCCGGGCCGAACGCGGCGAGGTAGCGGAGGACGAGGTCGTCTGCCGGCGACTCGCGTTCCGGTCCGGACTCGCCGAGCCACTCTGTTGCGGTCGTCCAGCGCGCCTGCCCGCTCCGGCGCCAGAGCCCGCGCGGGGGTACTTGAACCACCGGCTCGAGGTAACTGACCGCGTAGGCGAGCGAGGTCCGGTCGACATCGGGCCAGTGCTCCGCGAGCAGCAACCCGAGCTCGGCACGACTGCGCGGCTTCTCTGCGAGCAGTTCGCGCCCGCGAGCCAGCAGCCGGTCCAGATCGACCTCCGCAATCGCCTTGCTGAAAGTGCTGCCCGCGAAGCCCCGCTCTAGGACGGGCGCGACCAACGGCCGAAGGCGGGCCCAATCCCGCGCGGTGACGAGGTGAAGCGTGGCGCGCATCAGGCTGCCGCGGACAGCCTGGCGGCTAGCGATGAGATCGGAGAGCTCGTTGGGGGAGAAGTCCAAGAGCCGCGTCCAGAGCCCAATGTACGGGGCCTGGGGCTCTTGAGCCTGCATCCCGACCAGGTGCTCGATCGCGTCCACCGCCGGCAGTTCGCGGCGCTCCAGCAGCATCTGGCGTGCTAGCAGCGCCCGGTTGAGCGCGCGTCGGCTGAGGATCTCGGTCCGTCGTGCTGGGACTCCGCTCGCCGAGGTCATCGTGCCCGACTCTACGGCTGCTCGCCTACCGAGCCGTGGGGTGATCAGCCTCCGCCGCTGGCGGTTCCAGTACCGCTTGGCGCGGGTGTGCTGGTTGTGGTGCTCGGACCGCTCGAGGTGCCACTCCCGCCGCCTCCGCTTTGAGCACTCGGGGGGTTGCTGGGCTCGCCGCCGCCTCCGCCCGCGGACCCGGTGGGCGGCGTACTGACGACGCTACCTTGGCCGCTCCCGCCCCCGCTGCCCCCACTCCCCCCGCTGCCAGCGGTCGAGTTGGAGCTCCCGCCGCCGGATGGGGCCTGGGTTCCCGACTGTGCGGGCGGAGATTGGCTGGCGGGCGGGGTGGACGCGGCGACCGGTGGTGCGCTTGTGTGGGGCGCAGTCTTACGCCGAGGAGCGGGAGCGGGCCGTGGCTTTCGCGCCGGTCGGGGTGCGACCGGCACCGTCGGGACCACCGCGGGCGGGGCCTGCTTCACGCTTGCGACGACCGCGGGGCGGCGGATGGGAGTCTTGGTGCCCGTCGATTTCCCACCCCCGCTCACCACTGCC
>DATKFF010000269.1:0-2162 GCA_035511595.1 Solirubrobacteraceae bacterium
CGCCGCCTGGCCATTCTTGGGTCGACGGGGTCGATCGGGATCCAGGCCCTCGACGTCGTCTCCCGCAATCCCGACGAGCTCCGGGTCGTCGCGCTGAGCGCATCGACCGCCTGGGAGCCGCTGATCGAGCAGGCCCGCCGCCACCGGGTCCGGCGGATCGCCCTCACCGATGGCGACGCGGCCGCTCGCGCGGCTGAGGCGTGGACCGACGGAGAGGTGCTGTCCGGGGTCGAGGGAATCGTCGAGCTGATCACCGACTGCGGCTGCGAGATGGTCCTGAACGCGATCGTCGGCTCGGCCGGTCTGGTCCCGACGGTCGCAACGCTCGGCGAGGGAATCGACCTCGCGCTCGCAAACAAGGAGTCGCTCGTCGTCGGCGGCGAGCTGGTCATGCAGCTGGCGGAGGCGACCGGCGCCCAGATCATCCCGGTGGACTCGGAGCACTCGGCGCTGTTTCAGCTGCTGGCCTCCGAGCGCGCGGGCACGGTCGACCGGCTGATCCTGACCGCCTCAGGCGGCCCGTTCCGCGGGATGCGCCGCGAGCAGCTCGAGGACGTCACTGTGGAGCAGGCGCTGGCGCACCCGACCTGGGACATGGGGGGGAAGATCACGATCGACTCGGCCACCCTGATGAACAAGGGGCTCGAGCTGATCGAGGCCCACCATCTGTTCGGGACGCCGTACGAGCGGATCGAGGTCGTCGTCCATCCGCAGTCGATCATCCACAGCCTGATCCAGCTCTGCGACGGCGCCACGCTCGCGCATCTCGGCTACCCCGACATGCGGGTCCCGATCTCCTACGCCCTGCACTACCCGGAGCGAGCGGACGTCCCCGTGCGGCCGCTGAACCTCCCCGAGCTCGGCTCGATGACGTTCGAAGCGCCCGATGAGGACACGTTCGCGTGTCTGCGGCTGGCTCGAGAGGCGGCCCGCGCGGGCGGAACGGCCACCTGCACTCTGAATGCCGCTAATGAGGTCGCGGTCCACGCTTTCCTCGCCGGGCGGCTCCGGTTCCTCGACATCGCCGGCGTGATCGAGGAGACGCTCGCTCAGCTGCCGGCCGATCAGATTCACTCGTTCGAGGCGCTCGGCGAGGCGGACGGACGGGCGCGTCGGGTGGCCGCTGAGCTGGTCGCCGAACGCGCGATGGCGTGAGCCCGCCACAGACTTATCAACCCAGTTAACGCGCCTGCTACCACTTTCGTAGATGTCGTACGTCCTCGCGTTCCTGGGTTTCGCTGCCCTGATCATCCTGCACGAGTTCGGCCATTTCCTCGTCGCGAAGGCGGTGGGGATGCGGGTCGAACGGTTCTCGCTGTTCTTCGGGCCGCTTTTGGTCAAGAAGCGGATCGGCGAGACCGAGTACGGGATTGGACCGATCCCGCTTGGCGGCTACGTGAAGATCACCGGGATGAACCCGAACGAGGCGCTGCCGCCCGAGATCGCACCCCGGGCGTACTACAACCAGCCGGTTTGGAAGCGGGTAGTGGTGATCCTCGCCGGCCCCGCGATGAACCTGCTGATCGCGTTCGTGATCGTGTGGGGGCTGCTCATGTCGAACGGGGAGGCGGTCACCACGAAGCAGGTGTTCGCAGTGCAGAAGGCGACACCCGCGGCCGCCGTCCTGAAGCCCGGCGACGCGATCGTGTCCGTCGACGGCGTCAGCGGGTCGCCGACGGCGCTCCGCAACGAGCTCGCCACGCACCGCTGTCCGGGCCCGCAGGTGAACGGCTGCCTGGCCGCGACTCCCGCACGCGTGGTCGTGCGCCGCGGCAATCGCCTCCTCACATTCGAGATCCGGCCGCGCTACAGCGCAGCCGACCGGCGGCCATTACTCGGCTTTGAGTTCGGCCAAGGCCAGCAGTCGGTAGGCGCAGGGAAGGCCGCCTCGCTGGCGGTCACGGGACTGTGGACGGTGACAAAGGACACGGTCTCGGTGGTCGCCCGGATTTTTGAGCCGCAGGAACGTAAGCAGCTACACGGCGTGGTCGGTGGCTTCACGGTCACCCAGAAGTCGTTCGCGCAGTCGAACTCTAGGGCGCTCCTGGTGCTGGCCCTGATCTCGCTGTCACTCGGGGTGATCAACCTATTCCCGTTCCTCCCGCTTGACGGCGGTCACGTGTTCTGGGCGCTGGCCGAGAAGGTCAGGGGCAAGCGGATCC
>DATKFF010000270.1:0-10618 GCA_035511595.1 Solirubrobacteraceae bacterium
GGTCACACGCTGCCCGCCGACGACGTCCACGTCGGCCCATCGGACTACGTGCCGTGGCTGACCGACCGCAAGTGGGCCCACATCCGGCTCGAGGGCCAGGCGTTCGGCGACGCCCCGTTGACCGCCGAGCTGAAGCTCGAGGTCTGGGACTCACCCAACTCGGCCGGGATCGTGATCGACGCCGCGCGCTGCTGCAAGCTCGCCCTCAACAACGGACTGTCCGGCCAGCTCGACGGCCCGAGCTCGTACCTGATGAAGTCGCCGATGCACCAGCGCCCCGACGACGAGGCACGCGAGCTGACCGAGGCGTTCATCGCCAAGTACTCCCGCAAGCCGCTGTCCGCCGGCCGCAAGCCGAAGTCCAAGACGAAGGCCTGAGGCGCCGGCCGCGAAAAAAGCGGCCCCATAGAATCAGTCTCCGTGGCCGAGCACCTCGCGATCGTGCAGGTGACGCCGTTCGCCTGGGAGGTGCACGGTGAGGTCAACACCCACGTGGCCCGGGTCTCCGAAGAGCTCGCCAGGCGCGGGCACCGGGTGCTGATCATGGCGCCGTCGCAGTCGGTCACGCTCGTGCGTGACACCCGGCGGACGCTCCGCAGCGACCCCGAGTCGCTGCTCGAGCGGGCGGATACGGGACCGGTCGTGCTCGGCGTCGGCGAGGTCCTCCCGTTCGCGCCGGCGCGGCGCCGGGCGGCCTCGCTGCCGGTCGACGTCGCGCGGACGATCGAGGATGCGCTCAGCGAGCTGCCGGTCGACGTCGTGCATGTGCACGAGCCGTTCGCGCCGAGTGCGTCGAGCGTGGCCCTGCGCCACTCCCGGGCGCTGAATGTCGCGAGCTTTCACGCTCCGACCGAGCGGCTGCTGTCGACGCAGCTGACGCGCCCGTTGTCACGGCTGCTGTTCGGGCGACTCGACGCGCGGATCGCCAGCTACCGCGCCACGCGCGACCTGATCCAGCGCTACTTCCCGGCCGAGTACCGCGTGATCCTCCCCGGAGCGGACGTCGCCGAGCGCGGCGGCGGCGGCGACCGGGTGGAGCTGTTCGCTTGTGCCGGCGAGGACCGGGCGGGGTTGCGGGTCCTGCTGCGCGCACTGCGCTCGCTTCCTGCCGAGCTCGACTGGCACGCGACGGTGTGGTCCCCGGGGCCGCTGGCGGTGCCGGCGACGCTCGGGGCGCGGCTGCGCGAGCGGGTCGAGGTCCTCGACGGCGACACGCTGTCCGAGACCCAGGCGCTGGCCAGGGCCGACATCGCGGTGCTTGCGTCGGAGGGGCTTCGCCCCGCGCCGGGAACGCTCGTGCGGGCGCTCGCGGCCGGCGTCGTGCCGGTCGCCTCCAGCCTGCCGGTGTACGAGGAGCTCCTGTCCGACGGCGACTACGGCCTCCAGTTCCAGCCTGGCGACGTGCAGACGCTGGCCAGCCACCTGACGCGGCTGATCTCCGAGCCCCAGGTGCTCGCGCGGGCGCGCGAGCGGGTGTCGGGGCTGCGGGAGACGTTCTCGTGGGCACGGGTCGCGGGCGAGCTCGAGGAGGTCTACACGGCGCTCGCTGCGCGCCGGCGTGACCCGAGCGGCGACGCCCGGGTCCGGGCCGGTCTGGCCTCGCGGCGGCTGATCGACGTCGACCTGCACATGCACACCGACCACTCCTACGACTGCGCCACGCCGGTCGAGGTGCTGTTGGCGGAGGCGCGCGCCCGCGGCCTCGGGGCGATCGCGATCACCGACCACAACGAGATCTCCGGGGCGCTCGACGCGCGGGCGAAGGCGGACGGGATCAAGGTGATCGTCGCGGAGGAGGTCAAGACGGCCGACCAGGGCGAGGTGATCGGGCTGTTCATCGAGGAGAAGATCGAGCGGGGGATGACGCTTCAGGAGACGATCGACGAGATCAAGCGCCAGGGCGGCCTGGCCTACGTGCCCCACCCGTTCGACCGCCTGCACTCGGTGCCCGACTACCAGCACCTACTGAGCGTGCTCGACGACGTCGACGCGATCGAGGTGTTCAACCCGCGCGTCGCGATCTCGGAATTCAACGACGAGGCGGTCCGGTTCGCCGCCAAATACCGGATCCCCGCAGGGGCCGGCTCGGACGCCCACGTCCCCCAGGGGCTCGGCTCGGTGCGGATCCGGATGCGGGACTTCGACGGGCCCGAGGAGTTCCTGGAGTCGCTGCGTGACGCGGACATCGTCCGCAACCCCGCCAGCCTCCTGTACGTCCAGGCGCTCAAGTTCCTGCAGACGAAGGCGCTGCCCGGAGCAGCCCGCCGGGCCTCGCGTGACCGCCGTGTGCGGCGGGCAACCGGTCGCGATCGCCGCCTCACGGCCGGGCGCGAGCGCCGCAAGTCCTGATGCACGCGCAAGGACAAGCCGGGCCGCCGTCCAATCCGAGGGGGATGCCCGCCACCGACGACGAGATCCGGGAGAAGTACCTCGAGCGCGCGATCCGTGAGCTGAACGCCTTTTCCCGTGAGGTCCAGAGCTGCCGACACTGCCCGCGCGGGGCACTGATGCCCGTCTTGGGATCCGGTCACCCGCAGGCGGAAGTGTTCCTGCTCAAGTACTCCGCCCGCCCCTCCGAGGTCGAGGAGGGCGTCGCGTTCTACGGGCGCTCGGGCAACGCGCTGATGAAATCGCTCAAGCGATTGGCGATCGATCCGCTCGCGGTCTACGGGACGCTGTGCGTCAAGTGCCCGGTGCCCGACCCCGCGATGGCCGATCCGACGTGCGTCGCGCGGGTCGTCGAGGAGCTGGCGATCGTCTCGCCGAAGATCGTGGTCGTGATGGGGCCCGACGCGCTGGCGGTCCTGGGCGAGCTCGAGATCCCACTGCAACGCGAGCTTCGTCCCGAGTTCGGCGAGATCCAGCAGCTGACCCCCACGATCGACGCGCTGTACGTCCCGAACATCGACGAGGCGCTCGACGACGAGGCCGCCAAGCGCGCGTTCTGGGCGGCGTTCCGGTCGCTCGGCAAGTGGTGGGAGGAGCTGCCGCCGTACTAGCGGCAAACGCCGGTTTGGATCGCCCCAGGGGGGGCTAGACTCGCGCTCATGAGCCTCGAAGAAAACGCGGTCGAGGCGCTTCCTGAGCGCTGCGAGGAGTGCGGTGCGAAGCTGACGCCATCCGAGCTCCAGGCTGCGATGGAGTCCGGCGGGCCCGCGCTCTGCTCGATCCACGCCGCCGAGGACGAGCCTGGCCTGGAAGCAGGCGAGGCCGGCTTCGGCGACGAGTAAGCGGCGCCCTCAGGCGCCCATCACCAACACGATCTTGCCGAGCTTGCCGCCGGCCTCGAATCGCTCGTAGGCCGCCTCGGCCTGCTCCAGCGGGAACGTCGCGGCGATCGGGACCCGGACCGTCCCGTCGGCCAGCAGCGGCAGAACCGAGCGCTCCATCGCCCGGGCGGTCAGCGCCTTGCCCTCGAGCGGGCGGGGGCGGAGCATCGAGCCGTGGATCCGGGCGCGCTTGGCCATCAGCGCGCCGAGGTGCAGGTCCGCCTTGGCGCCGGCGCCGATCCCGACCACCGCGATCCGGCCGCCGACGCTGAGCGAGTTCACGTTGTCGGCGAGGTTCGGCGCGCCGACGAGCTCGAGGATCACGTCGAACGGCCCGTGCTCGGCAAAACCTTCGGGCGCGATCGCGTCGGCCCCGAGGGCGGCCACCTGCTCACGCAGCTCCGGGTTGCGGACGGTCGCGGTGACGCGAGCGCCGGCCGCGTGGCCGAGCTGGACCGCGGCGGTGCCGACCCCGCCGGCGGCGCCGTGTACGAGCAGATGCTCGCCATGCTCGAGCTCGGCCTGGGTGAAGACCGCGTCGTTGGCCGTGGTGAACACCTCGGGCACGCCACCGGCCTCGGGCCAGCCGAGGTTGTCGGGAACCGGCATCAGGATCCGCTCGTGGACGACAGCCAGCTCCGCCTGGCCGCCGCCGGCGACGATGCCCATCACCCGATCACCGAGCTTGAAGCGGCTCGCGCCGGTTCCGAGCTGCGCGACCTCGCCGGCGAGCTCGAGTCCCGGGATGTCCTGCGGAGCTCCGGGCGGCGCCGGATATAGGCCACGCCGCTGGTGCATGTCGGCGCCGTTGAGGCCGGCCGCCATGACGCGGACGAGTACCTCGCCCGACCCGGGCTCGGGATCGGGATGCTCCTCGATCAGCAGCTGCTTGTCGCGGATCGTGACGGCCCGCATCACCGCACGCCCGAGATCATCCAGGTGCCCTTCTGCTTGACCAGCGTGATCGACCGGCTGCCGGTGCGATCGTGCACGACCGCCGTCGCGGAGTCGCCGTGGACGGTGACACCGGTCGCGTGCGTGCTGGGGTCACGCGCGGCCGCAGCGGCGCGGCTGAGGCAGTTGTTGAGGCCGCCGAAGCGGACGAGCAGCGCGCCCGTCAGGTGGTGGCAGAGGGTCGCGGGCCGGGCGCCCTCGTCCTTGACGATCGTGCTGATCTGCGTGCGGTCGTCAGGCCCGCTGGACCCGCACCCGGCCAGCGCGGCGGCCGTCAGCGACGCGCAGGCGAGCAGCATCGGGGCGCGGCGGATCAGGCGGGCCATAGTTCGTGATCTTTACCGGACCGGCGGCGGCGATGCCCTGACGATCTCGGCCACGCACTCGATGTGCGGCGTCTGCGGGAACATGTCGACGGGCCTCACGCGAACGAGCTCGTAGCCCGCCTCCACGAGCTGGGCGGCGTTCGGGGCGAGCGTCGTGGGGTTGCACGACACGTACACGATCCGCTGTGGCGAAGCCTCGATGATCCGGCGTACGACCTTCTGCGAGAGCCCGGCGCGTGGCGGGTCAACGACCAGCAGGTTGGGAGCCCCGGCCTTCTCGACCAGCTCGCGCAGCGCCAGACGGACGTCGCCGGCAAACCACCGCGCGTTGGTGATCTCATTCAGTCGGGCGTTGGCGATCGCGTCGGCGATCGCCCGCTCGACGATCTCGAGTCCCCACACCTCGGCCACGCGCGGCGCGAGCAGCAGCCCGATCGTCCCGATCCCGCAGTAGAGGTCATAGACGCGGTCGCTCGCGCTCGGTGCGGCGTACTCGCGTGCCAGCTCGTAGAGGCGCTCGGCCATCTCCGTGTTGGTCTGAAAGAACGCCTCCGAGGAGATTCGCACGCGCATCTCGCCGATCTGCTCATCGAGCGTGTCGCTGCCTGCGAGCAGCTCCGTGCGGCCACCCTGGGTCGTCTCCGCGACTCCCTCGATCAGCGTCAGCAGGATCCCGTCGCACGGCTGCGCCGCCTCGGCGAGGCCTTCGCGGTCGAGCGCGGCGCCCGGACCGGCGCTCACGACGAGACGGATCTGGAGCTCCCCGGTCCGGCGTCCCTCACGCACGACCAGGTTCCGCAACAGGCCCTGGCCGCTCCGCCGGTCGTAGGGCGCCAGTCCGGCCGCCCGGCACCACTCCACCACCCGCTCGCGCGCCGCGTTGCCAGCCTCCGAGGCGAGCAGGCAATCGGTCACCTCGATGATCTCGTCCCAGCGCCCGGGAGCGTGGAACCCACAGGTGAGCCGCCCCGATTCGTCGGCGCCGAAGGAGTACTCGAGCTTGTTGCGATAGCGCCACTGCTCGACCGCCGGAATGATCGGCTCCAGCTCGTAGCCGCGGAGCTGGCCGATCCGTTTGAGCGCCTCATCCACCTGGTCCTGCTTGACCTGCAGCTGGCGTTCGTACGGGAGCACCTGCCACGGCGCACCGGGATGAGGGGCGACCTCCGGTAGCCGCTCGGGACTCGGCTCGACGATCTCGATCGCCCGCGCCTCGGCGTATGCGCGCTTTGACTTCCCGACCTCAGCGACCACGCGGTCACCCGGGACCGCGCCGGCGACGAACACGACGTATCCGTCGAGACGCGCGACGCCGGCGCCGCCGAATGCGAGCGAGTCCACGGTCAGCTCGAGCTTGTCGCCGCGCCGGGGGCGAACGGTCGCTGGAGTCACGTCCATCGACCTAGCATCGCAGCCCGAAGGACCGCGAGGCCTTCGGGGTGCTCGTCGAGGACTTGCGGCTCTAGCCGAGCTGCTTCTCGATCGTCGCCAGCACCGACTTTCGGTTGGCGTGACGGTGCTCGTAGTCGCGGACCCGGCGGAGCTCCGGCGGCGACAGGCTGCTGAGCCGCCGCTGCACCTCGCCGGCCGTCAGCTCGTCGTAGTCGAGGATCGGAAACGTGCTCTCGCCGCCGACCTTGCGCCGCGCCAGGCCGGCGCCGCGCGCCAGCAGCCGCTCGATGTCGGCCAGCAGCTGTTCGGTCTGCTGGCGCCCGCGCTGGACGAGCTGCAGGCCGAGCTCGTTGGCGTCGCTTCGCGTGAGCCGTCCGCGGTCGGCCGCGTCATCCAGCGTCTCCTGGATCCGCTCGCGCGTCAAGACGACCAGGCCGAGCGGCTTGATGATCCGGTTGGCTAGCTGCTCGGCGAGACTCGAGAGCCCCTCGCCGGCCGTGCCGCGATTCGCGGTCGCGCTGCCGTTCGCGCCTCCCTCCTTGGAGCGCTGACGTCCGTTCGTCGCGCGTTGTGCCTTTGAGCCCGTCGACGAGCGCGAGCCGCTCGATTCCCTGGAGCGCTTCGATGATGCAGCCATGCTGTTCCTCCTCCTGCCGAACGCTTCCTGCTTGCTCGCGAGCCTAGCCGAACGGCGGCCACCGGGACGCAGCCGATCAGCTCGCCGTCGTCACCAGCTCGAGCAGCGCCTTTTGCGCGTGGCGGCGGTTCTCTGCCTGGTCCCAGATCCGCTGGCGGGGCCCGTACAGCACCTCGGCCGTGATCTCCTCGCCGGGATGCGCCGGCAGGCAGTGGAGCGCAATCGCGTGTGGCGCGGCGAGATCGAGGAGCTGATCGTCGATCCGGTAGGGAGCGAGCGCGGCGCGGCGCGCGGCCGCGGACTCGGGGTCATCACTCATGCTCACCCAGACGTCGGTGTAAACCGCGTCGGCGCCCGCGGCGGCCGCCCGTGGGTCGTCGGTGAGCGTCGCGGCGGCGACCGGCTCGGACAGCTGGTAGCCGGGCGGCGAGGCGATCCGAACGTGCACGCCAGCCAGCGCACCGACGACCGCGAGCGAGCGGGCGACGTTGTTGCCGTCGCCGACGTAGGCGACCGTCAGCCCCTCGAGCCGGCCGAACTCCTCACGCAGCGTGAGCAGGTCGGCGAGCGCCTGACACGGGTGGTGGCCGGCGGTCAGCATGTTGATCACCGGAACGCTGGCGTGCTCGGCGAACTCGGCGACGACCTCGTCCGGCCCGGTCCTGATCCCGATCGCGGCGACGTGGCGTGAGAGCACGTAGGCCGTGTCGCGGATCGACTCGCCCCGAGTCAGCTGGAGGTCGTCGGTCCGGAGCACCATCGGGTGGCCGCCGAGCTCCGCGATCCCCGCCTCGAACGAGACGCGGGTGCGAGTCGACGGCTTCTGGAAGATCAGCGCGACCGTTCGCCGCGTGAGCGCATCGGAGCTGAGCGGGGCCGCCTTCAGGTCGAGCGCACGGTCGATCAGCGCCGTCAGCTCAGCAGAGCCGAGCTCTGCACCGGTGAGGAAGTGGCGAGGCAAGCCGAGCAGTGTACGTTGGCTCGGTGGGCCCGACGTCGCTGCGCGTGCTTACGTGGAACCTGTTGCACGGGCGCTCGGTGCCGGGGGCGGGGCGCGAGTTGTTCGAGGAGTTCGCCTCGCTGATCGGCGGGTGGGAGTGGGACCTGGCGTTGCTGCAGGAGGTGCCGCCGTGGTGGCCGCCCGCGCTGGCTTGCGGTCCTGGTGCCGATCAACGGCTGGTACTGACCTCCCGTAACGCGCTGCTGACGCTGCGCCGCGCCGTCGCCGTCCGCTGGCCGGACCTGATCAAGTCAAACGGCGGCGGCGCCAACGCGATCCTCGTGCGCGGCGAGCGGATCGTGGAGCACCGGACGCTGCGGCTGTCGCTGTGGCCCGAGCGCCGCTGGATGCAGGCGGTCCGGCTCGAGAGCGGTTTATGGGCGGGGAACCTTCACACCGCCGCCGATCCGGACCAGGGCAGGCGGGCGGCCCAGAAGCTGCACGCATGGGCCCCCGGTGCCCCGGCGATCCTGGGAGGCGACTTCAACGTCCGTGAGCCGTCCCTTCCAGGCTTCGAGCGTGCCGGCGGCAGCGGCCCGGATCACGTATTCGTCGGCGGCGGGCTGGCGCCGGGCGGCGAGACGATCGTGCTCGAGCGCGGCCGCCTCTCCGACCACGCCCCACTGCTGGTGAGCGTGATCAAAAAGCGTTCACCATGAACGCAAATCGAGCACGCTCCCGTCAGGCGAACCGCGCGGAGGCCCTCCGCACGAGCTCGACGACCTCCGCCGGTGCCTTCGCCACCGAGCCGCTGTCGAACGGCGGCTCGGGGTCGTACTCGATCCCGAGCTGGATCGCCTGCGCCACCTCCTCGCCGGCGATGCGCGCTGCCAGCGTCAGCGCCATGTCGATTCCGGACGAGACCCCCGCGGCGGTGATCACCTTGCCCTGCTCGACGACGCGCCGCTCGACCGGAATCGCGCCGTACTCGCGCAGCACGTCCATCGACAGCCAGTGCGTTGTCGCCTCGAGGCCGTCGAGGATCCCCGCCGCCGCTAGCAGCAGCGAGCCGGTGCAGACCGAGGTCGTCCACCGCGAGGTCTGGTGTGCGGAACGGATCCAGTCGAGCATCTGCTCGTCTTGCATCAGCGCCCGCGTGCCATAGCCCCCGGGGACGACGATCACATCGGGGTTCGGGAGCTCGTCGAGCAGCGCGTCGGCGCTCAGGGCGAGCATCCCATTCTCGGTCCGCTTCGCCCCGATCGACTCGGCCAGGAAACGAACCCGCCCACCGGGAATCCGCGAGAGGACCTCGTACGGGCCGACGGCATCGAGCGCCGTCAGCCGCTCGAAGATCGGAATCGCGATCTCCATCGTTACCCCCGCGCCGCGCGGAGCCCGAAGCCGCGCAGCACGAGCAGCGCCTTCTCTCCGAGCGTTCCGCGACCCGGCAGGACCCCCAGCTGAACGGCGGCGTCGTAGAGGTCGAAGAACGCTCGGACCCGAAGCAGGCGCTCGTCGCGCAGCTCGCAGTAGAAGACGCAGTGCACGACCACGAAACGGTTAGTCGCGGGGAGGCCTTCCAGCGGGGCTCGGTGCGTGGCCAGCAGCTTGCACGGCGCCGCCAGGTACTTGCCATTGGTCAGGCGCTCGCCCGTCCGCTCCATCCTCGCGTCGGGGAACGCCGCCCACATCCGCGCTGCGTGGCGGCCGAGCTCGGCGGCGCCCTCGAGCGGCTCGGGCGTCAGCGGATCCTCGTAGTGGACGTCGGCTGCGCACAGCGGCGCGAACGCGGCCGAGTCCTTGCTCGACCAGGCCGCCTCCCAGTCGTCGATCAGCTCGTCGGTGCTCACGAGCTACAAGTTACGGTCACGCGTCCGGTGTGTGGAACGCCGGCGTGCCTGCCTCGGGCGTCGAGGCCTCTGCGTGGAGCCGTCGCGGGATCCTCCCGGCACCCGCCGCCAGCGCCCCCGCCTCGACCGCGAGCCGGATCGCCCGCGCCATCGCCACCGGGTCGTGCGCGCGGGAGATCGCGCTCGCGCACAGCACCGCGTCGCAGCCGAGCTCGATCGCCAGCGCGGCATCCGAGGCGGTCCCGATGCCGGCGTCGAGCACCACGGGCACGCCGGCGCGCTCCACCATGATCGAGATGTTGTACGGGTTGCGGATCCCCATGCCACTGCCGATCGGCGAGCCGAGCGGCATCACGGCGGCGCAGCCGACGTCCTCGAGCCGGCGCGCGAGCACCGGGTCGTCGGTGGTGTAGGGGAGCACCACGAAGCCGTCGTCGATGAGGCTCTCGGCGGCCTGCACGAGCTCGACCGCATCGGGGAGCAGGGTGCGGTCGTCGCCGATTACCTCGAGCTTGATCCAGTCGGTCTCGAATGCCTCACGCGCCAGCTGCGCCGTGACCACGGCATCGCGGGCCGTGAAGCAGCCGGCGGTATTCGGGAGGATCTGGACGCCCGCGTCCGTGAGCACGTCGAGGATCGAGCCGCGCGCACCCGGGTCGAAGCGGCGCAGCGCCACGGTGCAGAGCTCGGCGCCGGAGGTCTCCAGCGCCTCGGACAGGATCTCGTGGCTGGTGAAGCCCCCGGTGCCGAGGATCAGCCGCGAGGAAAACTCCCGCCCGGCGATCGTCAGCGGCTCAGGCATCTCGGGTCACCCGCCCTGCACCGCCGCGACGACCTCGACGCGGGCTCCGTCGGCGAGCTCGGTCGCGCCCCACGCGCCCCGCGGCACGACCTGGCCGTCCAGCGCGACCGCCACACCGCGGCCCTCCGGGGCCCCGGGCAGCGACGCGACCATGATCGCCACGGTCGTCCCGGTCGGGAGCTCGCGTGGCTCGCCGTTGACGATCACCCGCATCCTCAGACTCCCGCCGCGACGCCGGTGAAGCGTGTCGGGAGGAACCGCTCCGCGAGCGGCGGCGGCTCCTCGCCGAGCAGCCCGGCGAGGACCAGCTCGGCCGTGATCGGAGCGAGCAGGATCCCGTTGCGGTGGTGGCCGACGGCCCAGTGCAGCCCGGGGAGCGCGCCGGGGCCGATCGCGGGGGCATTGTCCGGCGTCGTCGGGCGAAGCCCGGCGCACAGCTCGTCGA